>JAQXCN010000075.1 GCA_029251865.1 Crocinitomicaceae bacterium
GCAGACGGAAAAGTATACACCGAGCATACAACATTAGATGGGATTATTGCAAAATACAATTCAGGGAATCCAGACTTTGACTTAAAGCCTAGGATGTTGGAGCTTTATCAAAGTAAAGATTATGGTCAGTATGCTCAAGACGATGAATTATGGGTTTGTTTCTCAGGATCTAACCATACGACAGGTGGCAATTCTGGCTCGCCTGTATTGGATGCAAATGGTTACTTAATGGGACTTAACTTCGATCGTAGTTGGGAAAGCACTATGAGTGATTATATGTTTGACCCTAATCGATGTAGAAATATCGTTGTTGATATTAAATATGTCCTTTGGGTTATTGATAAGTATGCCAATGCAAGCCATCTTATTGATGAAATGGAGCTAAAAAAATAGGCATAAAAAAAGGCAGCCGGGGCTGCCTTTGTTCTTTTGATGTCGTGCTTAGTGAGCAGCTTCTTCAGTCGCGTCCTCAGATGCGTTACCAGAAGCATCACCGCAAGATGATAAAGCTACTAATGCTACAGCTGCAGCAACCATCATTGTTGAAAATACTTTTTTCATTTTTCTAGGTTTTAATTATGTGAATATTCGCGACAAAACTACGAACTTATCATTGAAAAGACAAGAAGTTTCTATTCGCCAAGTTTAATACTTTGGATTCTGTTTGGTGTTTCGCTTGAAAAATAGATCCCAATGTTGATTTTCTGTGCACCTTGAGCATAAACTGCAGCAGAATAAATATCCTCATCTGCTTCATTACCTTGAAACTGATAATTAAAGGCTCCGTTTGGATGACTCTTAAAAAAATCCTTAAGAACCATAGCGGCTTGCGCATGGTTGTATATACCTTCAACGTTATCTAAAATTAGTAAAACAGGGTTTTCACAAAATGAAATCACTCTTGGTGCGTCATTTTTCTCAAATGCGGTTGATATTTCAACATAAGGTAAATCTGCACCTAATGGCGCGCCAAGAAATAAAATATTGAAATAAAATAATACGATAGCCATGTAAATGTTTTAAGAAAAGTAACAAAAATTAGACCAATATCAATAAAATGGAAACGTAAAGGATTTGAAAACACAATAAAACAAGGCTTCTTTAGAACGATTATAAATAATACCCTTTTTATGGTATTGTAAACACCCAATTGAGTACTTAATTTTGTCCTCGTGTACACTTAAAATAATTTTAAAACCAAATTAATAAAAGTGAAATGAGAAGAATAGTTTTAGTTACTACCCTACTGTGTTCTGCAGTACTAATTGGATGTAAAAAGAAAGGTTGTATTGACCCTTCGGCAACAAATTACAGCGCGGAAGCCGAAAAAGATAATGGGTCTTGTGAATATTATGAAGTTCCAACCAATTATATATTTATTGACGGTATAGGTAACAATACTGTTTCCTTTAGTGGTCAAACAGCAAGAATGGATATGCTTTCGGAAATGACATCTTACTTGAAATCTGCCAATAATGGAGGTGCTCAATTAGATGCCTCGACGTTGTTAACGATGTATGATAACTCGTATGCATCCTGGTCCGATCAAGACCTTGTCAATAATGGAAAACAACTCAAAAATAAAACCGCTTTAGGCGATGATGCTATTAAAGCACAATTCGAAGCCTGGATGACCGAAGCTGCCGCAGAGACACCCCCATCAGAGGGCTATCTGCAAGCTGCTTCAGGACATGAGTGGACCCAACTTATTGAAAAAGGATTAATGAGTGCGTGTTTTATAAGTCAATTGACAGCAAATTATTTGGATGGTATAATGGAAGATGATAATGCCCAAGTTGTTGATTATCAAAATGATAAATTTTACACAGAAATGGAACACCACTGGGACGAAGCTTATGGTTATTTCACAGATGCTACGGATTATCCAACAAATGGTACAAACCGTTTCTGGGGCAAGTATGCGAACAATACGCTCGAACCCCTTTTACAATCGGGTTCAAGAATTAGCACCGCATTCAGAACAGGCAGAGCAGCTATTTCCTCTGATATATTGATTGATGTTCCTGGCCAAGTATCAATTATTCAAGAGGAGTCAAGAAGAATGGTTGCAGGTATGGCAATTCACTATTTAAATGCTACAAAACAGAAAGTTGCAGATGGCGAAACCCAAAATAAAATAAATCATTATTTATCGGAAGCTTGGGCATTTATTTATGGAATTCCATTCTGTAAAAATCCTGATTTGACATATTCAGAGGTAAACAATTTATTGGCTCAAATTGATGCTGACTTTGAAGGGTTTTCTCAGAATTCGGTTTCGATTAATGCGATGATTGATGAAATCGCAATTGCTGCAGGATTAGAGGCATTCAAAAATGAATTATAGAAATAAATATCGATAACTTTGCACCCCATAATTAAAGGGGTGCTTTTTAATTTGAAAAGGATGAGAGATCAAGTGAGTAAATCAGGAATAGAAAAGATTATAATTCTAGTTATTATTCTTTTTGTTTCATTTTCTTGTAAAAAAAGAGGGTGTATGGATCCAGATGCTCTAAATACTGATCTTGAAGCTGAAATAGCCGACAATAGCAGCTGCAACTACGCAGATTTCGATAGAGCTGAAATGCTTTCAAATGTTTGTGATAATTATATCTTACCTGCTTATCAAAATTTCAGTATTAAGAACATCGCTCTTAACCAAGCAGCACTTTATTTTTCAGCAAATCCAACTTTAGAAAGTTTCGAGGCTATGAAAAGTGAATGGATGAATGCACTCTTAGCTTGGCAGAAAGTATCTTTCTTGGACTTTGGTCCAGCAGACTACTACACCCTAAAAAACCAAGTAAATATATACCCTGTTGACACCAATACAATTAATGAAAACATTACTCTCGGTTCGTATGACTTAAACCTTGCATTTAACAATGACGCAAAAGGATTTCAAGCCTTAGACTTCCTCTTAAATCAACCTGGACTGAATGAAGATGGACACGTGGCGTACTTCACAAATAATACCAACGCTAACGACTATCTATTAGCACTGACGGCTAACCTAGTTGAATTGTCACAAAACGTGAATGATGAATGGGTGAACACTTATAATATTAACTTCAAAGACAATAATAGTTCAAACGCCCAAGGTAGTTCAGTAAGCAATTTGGTTAATGGGTTATGTTCCTACTATGAGACTTACATTAGAAAAGGGAAAATTGGTCTTCCTCTCGGGGTTTTTAATGGATTTACACAAGAGGAGATGCCAAAACTTGTTGAATGTTATTATTATGGTTCATCTCTCCCTTTTGCCAGAGCAGCAATAGAAGGGATGTCGAAATTTATAAATGGCGTTCATTTTAATTCAACAGAAAACAGACTTGGTCTAGATGACTATATGGATTTTGTTGGCGCAACCCACAACAATAATCCGCTTGCTGACGTCATATTGAATCAGTTTGAGAAAATTATAGAAAGACTCGCACTTTTGAATGATCCGTTGAGTAACGAAATCCTTGTGAATAAACCTGCTGTTGAAGACGCATATTCAGAACTTCAAAGACTTGTTCCGTTTATGAAGGTTGATATGACATCAGCGCTTGGTGTTCTCATTACCTATCAGGATAATGATGGAGATTAGACAGTGGCTAGATAGACTGACTTTTTCACCAAAATCTATTGCACCTCTTGTTGTGTTCCGGATATTGTTCGGAATAATGATGCTACTCAGTACAATCCGATTTATCAACAAAGGGTGGGTTGAAGAGCTCTATGTTGAACCCTCCTACTTTTTCACTTATCTAGGTTTTGACTGGGTGAGACCGTTTGATGCAACCGGTATGTATATGCTTTTTGGTATTCTCATTACTTGCTGTGTTTTTATAACCATCGGCTTTTTATATCGATTTAGTGCTACTTTATT
>JAQXCN010000017.1 GCA_029251865.1 Crocinitomicaceae bacterium
CGTCGCTATCTCCACACTTTCATCTGAAAAAGCGTTTACTAATGCGTTTAATTGCTCAGATTTTACGAGCGGCTCATCGCCTTGAACATTTATGATAATATCGAAAGAATCCATTTTCTTGGCAATCTCAATACACCTTCCTGTCCCATTTGAATGATTTGCAGAGGTCATCAAAACATCTCCGCCAAAACTTTTAACCTCCACTAGAATACGATGATCATCTGTTGCAACGATGGTATGATCAATTTCCGCTGATTTATCTACCCCTTCGTATACCCGATGAATCATACTTTTCCCCTTTAAATCTATCAAGGGCTTTCCCGGGAACCTTGAGGAGGCATAACGGGAAGGAATGATTGCTAAAACACGCATTAAAATTTCATTTGAACTTGAACTGAGAAATTACGAGGAGGCTGTATATCTCCTGGGCGGCTCGTATACTCTGAATTGAATAGGTTATTTACCATAAAACCTAAACGGTATTGGTCATTTAGTTTGTAACCGAGACGAGCATCAAAGACCAAGTTTCCTTTGTTGTAAATCTGCCTATACTCCTTTAAACCTGGTAAAATATAGGTCGTACCGCCGATAGGCTCCTCAAAAACTTTATCAATATTCCGCATGAAGCCTCCATATCTCATGGATACTCCAGCGCTCGTTTTTTTATAAGTAACTTCAATGTCTAATTTTGCCAAATGATTAAATCGATATTTGAGAATATTCCCTGTAGTATCTGAAAAAGTTGCTTGATAATCCGGGTTATTGTTTAAACTAATTGGATTCATATAGGTGTAACCGATTAATGAAACGATTTCAAAATCTCCAATACTCCCCATACTATTAAAAGAGAAATCAACACCTGTAATTCGCGCAGATTCTGCATTTTGGGCCCTAAACCCGATCCATTTGTAAATATAACCTTCATCCTCAGGATCAGTTGTATTCAATATTATATTATCAGGATTATATACGCCAAAAGTAAATTCTATCATATTTTGGTATTCATTAACGAATCCAGAAATATCAAGCATTCCTTTCCAATCTCCAATTTTCACTCCTTGTTTGATACCAATCTCTCCTGCCCATCCGATTTCAGGACGTAACGTTGGGTTTGGGAAAACATTTAGGGCGCCAACACTTGTCTGAATGAACCGTTCCCCAACAGCCGGGTAACGGATCCCTTGGCCCAATGAGGCACGAAGGTGCGTATATTCAGCCAACTTGTAATGAAATCCCGAACGAGCGACAGGATAAAAGGGTAAAACAGTGGAATCTAATTTAGGAATTAAGAAATCACTATCTCCCCGTTCCCCATCCATTTCGAAGTACTCAAGACGTAAACCTGCTGTAAAATCAAATTTCCCAATGTGATGTTCTATTTGAGTGAAGATTGCCGAATTCCAAGAGGTATGACTACCAAAAAGTTCAGCAATAACCACATTGTATAAACTCGAGGCTCCTGAAGTTAGTGTCAGGCCATTCGCATAGGATTTTTGAAATTGATAATCATTATTATAAATCGTAGCAATACTGTTCTGGGATTCATTCCCAAGAATTACATTTTTCACATAATACATTCTATTCTTGAATGAATGTCGATTGTTGTGCTTGTCAATTATTTTCACATATGGATCGATAAATAATCTTTGCCCAAGAGTATATGTTAAAGTAGATGCGGCATTACTTGTATCAATCCCACCTTGAGGAGTATAACCCAATGTATCACTTTCCCAGATGATGAAATTCCCCGTTTTTTGAACCTGATAATTGTAGCTGATTCCGGCCTTCACTTTACTCCATTTTTTAGGCCGGTAATAAAAAGTTCCGCTTACACGACCACGAAATTCAAACTCTCTATTTTTATAACCGTCATCATGAAATAGTGTAGAAGATATCGTATAACCAACATTTTTGAACATTTGACTTCTATAAAACTCGATCTGCTGTGTCATAGGATTTGTGTCCCACCATCTCAGTGATGTTCTTCGCGGGTTGTCATAAATACCATACTGAACCTTAAGCTTAGTAACTGGAGTCGTACCAGGTTCTCGCTCTCGAATTGCTATAATACCATTTAATGCGCCACTTCCATACAACACGGAAGAAGCACCTTTCATTACCTCAATCTGTGCGGCCTGCTCCATTGGTATTGCATTCCATTGTGTATCCCCTGCATAACCAGATAGTAATGGCATTCCATTCCATAAAAGTAAAACGCGACTCCCGGCACCATAGGAAAAACCACTGCCACCCCGAATGCTGACCTGACCATCAAATGTTGAAACACCTGGGGTCTGCTCAACCGCTTGATCCAAGCTTGTTATGCCCTTATTATCAATTAGCTCTGGCTTAATAATCTCTATTGACACCGGAACTTCCTCTATTGCTTGTTTTCTTCGCCCTGCAGAAACTACCACCATTTGTAAATCCGTAACAGGCTCTCCCAATTTTATGGTCACGTCTCCTGCTGAATTTAGAACTGTAGAGTCGTTCGTATACTGAAGCATTTTGGTGACCAAGGTCACAGGAAATGATTTGCAACTCAGTGTAAATGCGCCGTCAAAGTCAGTCAAAGTTTTGTTACCATCAGAGGCAAATACTTTAGCGCCAATTATTGGCTCTCCTGAATTTAAATCCTGAACCACACCACTTATCTGCGCAAATGCAATCAAAGGCAAACAAACCAACCAAGAAACACATAAACTTTTCTGCATACTGATATTATTTAAAATTGAAACTGAAGCTGCAACACGAAACTCCTGGGAGGCTGTATATCCCCTGGCCTAGTTACGTACTCTGCATTCAAAAGGTTGTTTGCAATAAAATTAATTTTCATCGCATCATTTATATCAAAACCCATTCTCGTATCTACAACAAAACTACCTTTATTGTACTTCGTTCTGTAATTCTGTAGACCAGGCAGAATGAATATTTCACCATCAGAGGGGTCAACATCTTGCTCAAATACAGCATCAATATTTTGCATATAACTATTGTAACGACAACTAAATCCAACGAAAAATTTCTTGTAGGTAGCTTGAATATCCACCTTTGCTAAATGCCGAAATCTATACTTTAAAAGATTTACACTCGTATCGGAAAAAGTTTGTCTGTAAACAGAGTCTTGATTCAAACTTACAGGATCCATGTAGGTATAACCCAACAATGATGTCAACTCTACATCCCCTATTTTACCCATGCTATTAAATGAAAATTCTACACCTGCAATTCTTGCTCTCTCAGCATTCTGCGCCTGAAAACCTACCCAATTTAAAATATAATCTAGTTCTCCAGGATCTTGAAATTGCAATACAATTGAGTCGGGGTTATACACACCAAAAGTGAATTCAACCATATTACTGTATTGATTAATGAAACCAGAAACATCAAAATATCCTTTCCAATCTCCCATTTTGAGAATTTGCTTATATCCAACTTCTGCAGCCCAACCTTTTTCTGGTTTTAAATCCGGATTCTTGAAAATAATTAATCCGCCGACAGATGTAGAAACAAATCTTTCAGCAACTGAAGGGAAACGGATTCCTTGCCCTAAAGAGGCGCGGATGTGAGAACTTGGTGCAAGTTCATAATGCCAACCAGCTCGAAAAACAGGATAAACTGGAATGGCCAAGGAATCTAAAACCTCATCCTTATTCAAGTAATTCAAGTAAATATTAGAATCAAAATCTAGAGTATCAATTTTATAACACTCCAAGCGCATTCCAAGTGATAAATCCATCTTCTTGAATTTACTCTCCAATTGCGCATAGGCGGCGGCATTTTCAGACAAATGGTCGCCAAAAACCCAACTTACCACCCTATTATTCGTGTTTGAAAAACCTGCTGTCAAGGTATTTCCTGCCCGAAGATTACGCTGAAATTGATAATCAAAATAGTACATCTCAGCTAATGAATTAGCATAAAGGTTTTCGGTATTTCCAGTTGTAACTAAATAATATCGAGACCGGAAGTAATGTTTATTCTTGTATTTATCGTACAACTTCAAGTAAGGGTCAACACTCAGCCTAATGGATTTTTGCCTATCAATTGTGTTGTCTTGAGGCTCATAACCCATAGAGTCATTCTTCCAGAGCACAAATACGCCTACGTCTTGGTATTGAAGATTGTAGGTAAGCCCGGTCTTAAGGCGTTTATTGTTTTCTGGTTTAAAATAAAAGGATCCATTAAGTCTGTACCTTTCCTCGTTTTCTTCTTTTCTAAAACCTGAGTCGATATAGGCATTGGCTCCAATGGTGTATCCTATATTTTTTTTTGATTTTCCATAGTACAAATCTGCAAGGTGAAACGTTGGGTTTTTATTCCACCACCTCATAGATTGACGTCTTGGATTATCATAAATACCTGACTGAATTTTTGCTTTAAATGTCCCTTTTGGGCCCGGTTCCTTTTCACTCAAAGCAATCACTCCATTCAAGGCGCCGCTTCCATACAATACGGAGGATGCACCTTTCATAATTTCAATTTGAGAAGCCTGCTCCATAGGAATAGAATTCCATTTTGCATCGCCAACATCAGGAGACATCATTGGAATACCATTCCACAAAAGAAGCACTCTGCTCCCTGCTCCATAGGCATAACCACCACCACCTCGAATACTGACCTGACCATCCATAGCGTATACACCGGGGCTTTGATCAACTACCTGTTCAAGGTTTGAATACCCCTTGTTATTTATGAGCTCAGGCGTAATAATTTCCATCGAAACTGAAACGTCTTCAATATTTTGGTTTCGACGCCCTGCAGAAACTACAACGGTTCTCATTTCTAAAACTTGTTCAAATAATTCAAAAGATATTGTTCTCGCTTTATCAATTTTAATGGAATCAGGCATGTATCCCGAGATAGTGCATTTTATCCACGTCGGATACTCATTTACATTAAGTTTAAAGTTTCCATTGGCATCACTGGCTGTTCTCTGTCCTCCTAGCACTTCTACTCTTGCACCAACTAAAATCTCACGCGAGTTACCATCCTTGACGTTACCGCTTATTTGTGAAAAACAATTGAAAAAGTTGAAACAAAGAGAAAATAGAAGAAGTAATCGAAAGTTAAATTTCATCTAAAATTTTATTATCTTATTATAACGAAACTACTAAAATTTTGGATAATCAAATTGAACTTTATAAAAACGCAGCCTCCTACCTCTATGGGGTTAAAAAAAGCAGGCTCAACTCACTTATACAAAAATCCGGATCCCTTCAAACTATTTTTGAGTCACCGATAAATGAATTAGCCAAACGAATTGGAGCAACTGAACGGCAATTAAATTCTATGGAGATATCCCGAGCGCTAAAGCATGCTAGGAATAACCTCTACTTCAACAAAAAACATAAAATATCTAACCTTTTCTTTAAAGAAGAAACCTACCCCTCTCAGCTCAAAGAATGCACTGACGGCCCGATATCATTGAATGTTTTAGGTGCATTGAAATTCAAGAACAAAAGAATAGTTTCTGTTGTTGGTTCTCGAAAATGTAGTCATCATGCAAAAGAAATGACGCAACAGCTCATCTCCTCATTTCAAGGAAGTGAGGTTATAGTGCTTAGTGGACTTGCTTCAGGAGTTGATACCTTTGTTCACGAAAGCTGCTTAAAATACAATGTTAATACTGCGGCCATTTTAGGCCATGGACTTCAAATGATTTACCCCAGTAAAAATAGAATCCTAGCTAAAAAAATTCTTGATTCAGGTGGCGCGTTAATCAGTGAGTTTGACTATCAAAAAAAACCAAATAAATATAGCTTTCCTCAGAGAAATAGGATTATTGCTGGCATGTCAGATGTTACTGTGATCATTGAATCTGGAATAAAAGGTGGGGGGATGATTACAGCAGAACTTGCGAATAACTATGCAAGAGAGGTGATGGCATTCCCAAACGCAATAAGAGATGTCTCATATGGCGGATGCAACGAGCTTATTAAGAAGAATAAAGCGCATCTAATAACGGAGGCCAATGACTTATTTGAACTTATGAATTGGGGAATAAACAGGCAGAACGAGTACCCATTAGAACTATCAAATAATGAAAGAGAGATTGTAAAAGCGATACAGCAAAGAAACGATATTCATATTGATGAGCTGATTCAGAATTCAAAGTTGGGCGTTGGTCATTTGCAATCAATGTTGGTAGAACTTGAATTAAAAAACATCATCGCAAGTTCACCGAGCCTATGTTACTCTATAAAAAGTTAGTTTTTCACTGAATTTTAAATAGCTAACAACACTGTTAGATTTAAAAATGTTTTACTTTTGAGTATACGTTCTTTTTATAGACTTATGAAGAAAGGATGAGGGAATGGCCCTTTGACTCCTTGGCAACCTGTTTTTTAATAAGGTGCCAACTCCAACGGTTTTTACCGAAAAATAAGCAGGCGTATTTCACCTCCATTTCTTCCTTAATTTTTAAAAAATGATTAAATCAATAATGGAAGATAGAATACTCGTACTCGATGGCGCAATGGGTACAATGATTCAAAGGCATAAACTTGAAGAATTCGACTTTCGCGAAGGTGCTTTCGAAGATCACGAAAAACCCCTGAAGGGGAACAATGATTTACTTTCTATCACGCGGCCTGAAATCATAAAAGAAATTCATAAAGCCTATTTTGATGCTGGTGCCGATATCGTTGAAACCAATACTTTTTCAGGAACTCGTATTGCACAATCCGATTATGACCTCGAACATGCTGTTTATGATATAAATTATCAAAGCGCAATCATAGCAAAGGAAATAGCAACGCAATACAAAGACAAGCCTAGATTTGTTGCTGGTTCAATTGGTCCTACCAACAGAACAGCTTCTATCTCTCCTGATGTTAATGATCCCGGATACAGAGCAATTACATTTGATGCTTTAAAAGAGGCTTATCGTGAACAAGTTCAGGCATTAATCGCCGGAGGGGTGGATTTACTTTTGGTTGAAACTGTCTTTGACACTTTGAATGCAAAAGCTGCACTTTTTGCCATACAGGAGGTCTTTGATGAAACGAAAAAAGAGCTACCTATTATGGTTTCTGGTACAATAACCGACCAAAGCGGCCGTACATTAACAGGACAGACAACAGAAGCGTTTCTTATTTCATTATCTCACATGCCATTACTAAGTATTGGTTTGAATTGTGCACTTGGAGCGAACATGATGCGCCCTTATTTACAGATTTTAAATAGAACTGCACCCTTTGCCGTTAGTGCACATCCAAATGCGGGATTACCAAATGCCTTTGGTGACTACGATGAATCCCCTGAACAAATGGCTGCCCAAATAAAAATATTCTTAGATGAAGGATTAATGAATATTGTTGGGGGTTGCTGTGGCACTACCCCTGAACATATTCAAGCCATCTCAGCCTTAGTCAACAACTATAACCCAAGAAAGTACTAAAATGGCAGAAAATACACTAATGCTTTCCGGGCTAGAACCCTTAATCGTTACCGCAGAAAGTAATTTTATAAATATTGGCGAGCGTACGAATGTTACGGGGTCAAGAGTGTTTTTAAGGCTCATACAAGCGGGAGACTTCGAGGCAGCTGTTGCTGTTGCATTGGAGCAAGTAAATGGAGGCGCCCAAATTATCGATATCAATATGGATGAGGGTATGATTGACGGTAAAGAAGCGATGGTAACTTTTCTAAATCTAATCGCATCTGAACCCGATATCGCGAGAGTACCTGTAATGATCGATAGCTCAAAATGGGAAATAATAGAGGCTGGACTTAAATGTATTCAAGGCAAAGGAATTGTAAATTCTATCTCATTAAAAGAGGGAGAGGCTCATTTCATCGCACAAGCTAAAACCATAAAAACCTATGGTGCAGCAGTAATCGTGATGGCTTTTGACGAAAATGGACAAGCCGATTCATACCAACGCCGTATTGAAATTTGTAAACGCTCTTACGACATATTGACCGAGAAAATCGGATTTAACAAATATGATATAATTTTTGATCCAAACATCTTCCCTGTGGCAACGGGTATGGAGGAGCATAATACCAATGCACTAGATTTCTTTCGGGCGACAAAATGGATTAAAGAAAACCTAGACGGTGCGCATGTAAGCGGAGGCGTCTCCAATGTGTCTTTTTCATTTCGAGGGAATACAAAGGTAAGAGAGGCTATGCATTCGGCTTTTTTATATCATGCGATAAAAAATGGAATGGATATGGGAATTGTAAACCCGAGCATGCTCGAAATATACTCTGATATCGAGCCGAAATTATTAGAATATGTGGAAGATGTTTTGCTAAATCGCAAAGCGGATGCTACGGAGAAACTTCTTGAATATGCCGAAACGGTTAAGGGTAGTGGAAAGAAAAAAAAGATCGACTTATCGTGGCGCAAACAAGAAGTAAATCAACGGCTAGCCCATGCTTTGATAAAAGGCATCGTTGAATTCATTGAGGAGGATGTTGAAGCATGTAGAAAAAATTATGACCGTCCGATTAAAGTCATTGAAGGGCCTCTAATGGATGGAATGAATATTGTTGGAGACCTCTTTGGTAGTGGAAAAATGTTTCTCCCTCAAGTTGTGAAATCAGCGCGCGTAATGAAAAAAGCAGTCGCCTATTTATTGCCATTCATCGAAGCAGAAAAAGGAGGCAAAATAAAATCCTCAGGAAAAATATTATTGGCTACGGTCAAGGGGGATGTTCATGATATTGGCAAAAATATTGTTGGAGTTGTATTGGGTTGCAACAATTACGAAATTATTGATCTGGGTGTTATGGTTTCAGCTGAACGTATTATTCAAACGGCAATTAAAGAGCAAGTTGACATCATCGGACTGAGTGGTCTAATAACGCCTTCTTTAGATGAAATGGTTTATGTCGCACAAGAACTACAAAAAGCCAATCTTAGCTACCCTCTATTAATCGGTGGAGCTACTACATCAAGAGTACATACTGCTGTTAAAATAGATGAGCACTATTCTCGTGGACAAGCGGTACATGTTTTAGACGCCTCCCGATCAGTTACTGTTGCAGAAAGACTCCTGGGAAGGAAAAAGGAATCCTTTATCGATGATGTTAAGTCAGATTATTCCAAAGTCAGAATTCAACATGAAAAACACTTGAAAGCCAAAAAACTAATCACTTTGAAAACTGCAAGAGGGAATCGCCCAATCTTGAAGTTTGATCAAAGCACCATTTTCCGTCCTAAAAAACTAGGTGTTGAACTTTTGGATAATGTAGGCATATCACAATTAATCCCATTCATAGATTGGACACCCTACTTTCAAACTTGGGAACTTTACGGTCGATATCCTAACATTCTTGAAGACAAGGTTGTAGGTCAGGAAGCTCAAAAGTTATTTGAGGATGCGCAACAAATGTTGAAAAAAATAGAAAAGGAAAATTGGATTCGTTCAAAGGGGATTGTAGGTATATTTCCCGCAAACGCAGTTGGAGACGATATCGAAATATATTTGGATGAGCAGAGATCAAAAACTTTGTATACACAGCGCACTTTGCGGCAACAAACAAAAAAAGCACAATCGCAACCAAATTATGCTCTCGCTGACTTTATCGCACCAAAAGAATCCGATACAATAGATTACATTGGTGGTTTTGCCGTAACTAGCGGTATTGGTATTGAACCTCATATTAAACGATTTGAGGAAGACCATGACGATTATAACTCAATACTACTAAAAGCACTTGCTGATAGATTGGCAGAGGCCTTTGCAGAATATCTCCATCATAAGGTAAGAACGAGAATTTGGGGTTATGCAGAAGCAGAATTCTTATCCAACGAAGAATTGATCAAAGAAAAATATTCAGGTATACGTCCAGCACCAGGTTACCCGGCATGCCCAGATCATACTGAGAAAATTGGTTTATTTGCATTACTTGATGTAACGAAGCAAATCGGCATTACATTAACAGAAAGTCTTGCTATGACTCCTACAGCCTCTGTTAGCGGATGGTATTTCGCTCATCCAGAAGCGAAATATTTTGGTTTAGGGAAAGTAACCGAAGAACAAATTAAGGATCTAGCAGAACGTAAATCTGAGGATCTGAATAATATAAAACGCTGGTACTCTTCAATTTTAGTTTAATCCCAATGCGTCTTATTTAGGGTAAAATACGTCAAATTCATACCTTTAGGTAACTAAACTGACTATGTTTACTAAAAGATCTCTCCTTTTTATAGGTTTATTTATATGTCTAATAAGTAAATCTCAATCGCCAATTGCTGATTTTTCAGCAAGCCCACTCGTAGCGTGCGTAGGTCAAGACATTCAATTCACAAATAGTTCTCAGGCCAATGGAGGTAGTCCTATTCAAGAATATGTTTGGGATTTTGGTGATGGAAATTCATCGACAGCAACCTCAGTGAGTCATTCCTATGCATTACCCGGGACGTACACAATTATACTTGTAGCAACGAATGCAAGCGGTGATGCAGACCCAGAGGTAAAAGATAGCTACATTACGATACTCCCCACCCCCAATGCGGATTTTAATCCTATTGGATTAGGCTGCACTATTCCGCTTACTTTATCCTTTCAATTCAATGGTAATGACGCGCCAAACTATACTTATTTATGGGATTTTGGAAATGGAAACACACAAAACATTTCCAATCCCGAAGACCAAACTTACAGTACTGTGGGAGACTATGAGATTTCTTTAATTGTTACTGATGGTGACAATGGATGCGCCGACACGGTAATAGAAACAATCAGTGTATCTAATTATCAAGCCGACTTCATTTTCCCTGAAACCGTTTGCGTTGGAGAGACTGTCAATTTCGAAGATAATTCTACAGCGGGCGTTAATCAGTGGGAATGGAATTTTGGAGGATTAGGCACTAGTAATGATGAAAATCCAAGTTTCACATTTTCTGGAGCTGGTACTTACACCATACAACTCGCTACAAATAATACAGCTTCAGGTTGCTCAGGCAGTGTCGGAAGCGACATCGTCGTTGAGTCGGCTCCAGTGCCTTCCTTTATTGCGGACATTACGACTGATTGTGTGCCAGCAACCATTAATTTTATTAATACATCGCCACCCGGAGCAACGTTCAATTGGGTTTTTGGTAATGGAGAAACGAGTAGTGGTCAAAACCCTGCTCCGCAATTTTATAACGCAGCAGGATTGTATAATGTAACGTTAAGCATGACTACGGAGAATGGATGTTCCGGCGCATTTACTGAGCTTGGATACATTAATATTCAAGATTTATTGGTCGGGTTTGAAGGTGACTTAACAGGAGGTTGTGATCCTTTGACCGTTGAGTTCTCCGATACATCAATATCTCCGAATCCTTCAAATCCAATTAATAGCTGGGAATGGGACTTTGGGAATGGCAACACTTTCTCTGGTCAAAATCCTCCAGAGCAACTCTATAATATCGGGCTCTATGATGTTTCACTTATAGCTTCTACGGCATCAGGATGCACGGGTGCTGTAAGTTTATCGGATTATATTTCGGTGGGTGAACTTTTATCTATTGATTTAAGTGTGGACACGACCGAGAACTGCGTAAAACAGGACTTTCAATTTTCATCTTTTATAGAAACAAATCCAAGTAATCCAGATTCCTCCGAAATCAGCTACTTTTGGGACTTTACGGACGGCAGTGCAACAAATGCTAACCCTACCCATCAGTTCACAAGTGATACAGGTTTTTTTGATGTATCCTTGGTGGTTAATTATCGAGGATGTCTAGATTCTATTCAATTAGATTCACTTGTATATATCAATGCCCCTATTTCTAAATTTGAACCCGACAACACTCTTTTTTGTAACCCAAATTCTTTGCCAGTAACCGTTGATGTCATGGATAATTCTACGCATGGCCTTAATTCAGATGACATTTTAATGGTCTGGAAATGGGGAGATGGTTCACCAAATACAATAATGGATGACCCAGAACTAGATGATCTTAATGATGGTAATAACTCTCACGACTTCAATGATTACGGTACTTATACGATAGAACAAGTCATTTACAATTACACTACAGGCTGCAGTGATAGTACAACACAGAATATTCACATCTCGAGTCTTGAACCAAACTTCAGCCTATCAAATGATTCAATATGTGCGGGAGACTCCCTTCAATTGACAGATGCAAGTATAACTTGGGACACACCTCCGACACCGCACCCTATAATATCCTGGTCATTTGACATGGATAATGGAGATGTTGTAACAGATGGTCCTATTGTCAATTATGCGTACAACAACCCAGGTAATTACAACATTACGTTAACGGCTACAAACAGCGTTGAATGTGGAGCATCAGCGTCACTTCCAATTACAGTGCTGGCTAATCCTTTTGCCGTTATTGCACCTGACAACACCTTAGGCTGCTCGCCATTCCTCGTGAACTTTGAAAACAATTCCATCTCAATAAATGGGCTACCCCTTAGCGCATTCGAATTCAGTTTTACAGATGACTCGACTTCTACTACGGTCTTTAATACCAATGCAGTAGCGCACACCTTTAATGGGATAGGTACATATTATGGTCAACTCGTTGCGATAGATGCTTTCGGTTGTAAATCTTCACCGGCTCAAGTACCAATAACCATTACACAACCAAACGCCTTTTTCGCAGTGGATAACGTAATATGTAACCAAGGTAATATTATCGCTAATAATACCTCAAATGGCCTAAATCCAATTTCATACGAATGGTTAATTGATGGGGATTTATTTTCGACAGATATAGATTTGAATACTATTTTCAGTGAAGAAAATATTCCCGAAAATACATCAAGCATCTTGCACGATTTAAGCCTTGTAGCTACTGACGGCAATGGTTGTACGGATACTATGACAAATCTCATTACGGTATCGATTCCCACAGCGATACCTAGTTTCAGCTTTACAGGAGCGGCGGTGAATTCTGACGGAGCCTATGTATGCCCTCCTATTTTTGGAACATTTCAGGATTCATCCTTATCATACGGCCCTATTCAAAATTGGGCATGGAATTTTGGTAATGGTAATCAATCCGTTTTAGAAAACCCAAGTAACACCTACGCCCTTCCAGGGATTTATTCTTTAGGTCTTGTGATTACTGATGCTTATGGTTGTTCAGATGATACGGTATTGACCGATTACCTCACTATAGGTGGCCCTAGTGCGGAAGCAAATTGGTTTCAGATAGATGGAGAATGTGCACAAGGCGCAAATTTCGAGCTTATTAACGCCATTAATGTGAGTAATATTTTATGGAATCTAGGCGATGGCAATTCAATTGAAGATACCTTGAGTTTTTTCTATTACTATCCTGAGAGTGCTACTTACAATCCAGAAGTGATTATTTCTGATGATTTGGGTTGTGACGTTATTATTCCTTTGGACGAAATTAATGTTGGAGATGATGGTTTAAATGCCTTTTTCACTGCCGGCCCAAATCCCGCAGATCAAAATGATGTGATATTTTTAGAAGACGGTTCAACAGCAGAAACCACCACAATTACAAGTTGGGAGTGGGATTTCAGTAACGGAACCAATGCTTTTAGTGGTGTCAGTACGGATCAAACTACGAGCTACGCGGTTGCTGGACAATATCCAATTATATTAACGATTACCGATGATATAGGTTGTATTGATAGTTATGAAGTACTTTTAGAAATAAATGATCCGGTAATATGGATACCTAACGTATTCACACCAAACGGTGATGGTGTTAATGATGTGCTAAACCTCCCATATGAAGGGTTTCAAACCTTTAATATCCTAATTGTAAATCGTTGGGGTAATGTCATGTGGAATCGTACAGATCAGAATGGTGTTTTCTTGTGGGATGGGACGGATAATGGACAAGAAAAATGTACCGATGGCGTATACTTCTATAAGCTTTCAGGAACGATGTTCGGTGGCACACAGCAGGAATTGCATGGTTTTGTTACTGTTATTGACTCAGAATAAACCTGTTCCTTCATCATTTGCCTCGTAGACCTGATCTATTTCTAAAGATTCTCTTTTTGAAGCCTCTACGGCGAGAACATCACAGCGTTCATTCTTTGGGTTCCCTGCATGTCCCTTTACCCACTCGAAAGAAATCCGAAATGGTTTAGCAGACTCATGATAACGCATCCACAAATCCTGATTCTTCTTTCCTTTAAATTTTTTCATGATCCATGAATCCAACCATCCTTTCGTTATAGAATCAATGACATACTTGGAGTCAGAATATACTTTCACCGGAATATCCTTTGTTTTTAACGATTCAATAGCAACGATAACGGCTAACAATTCCATTCGGTTATTCGTTGTTTTCCGAAATCCCTGAGAAATTTCTTTTTCATTCCGCTTGTAAGACATAACAACACCATAACCGCCTGGTCCTGGATTACCTCTTGAACTACCGTCAGTATATATTTCAATAAGATTCATTTCTTCAATCTTTTTGGGTTTGTTTGAATATAACCTGACCAACTACTCGACTTGTTTTTATTGTTTTCTCCCCTACCTTTTGAGTAATGATGACAGAGTGCTACGGCCAAACCATCTGTGGCATCCAAATATTTGGGCATTTCTTCGAATTTAAGAATACTTTGGAGCATTGCTGCAACTTGTTCTTTAGAGGCACCACCTTTACCCGTAATGGCCTGTTTAATTCTTCTTGGTGAATACTCCTCATAAGGTACATTGTGGTTTAGACTTGCTGCAATTGCGACGCCCTGAGCTCTCCCTAGCTTAAGCATAGACTGTACATTTTTACCAAAGAATGGGGCTTCAATTGCCATTTCATCTGGTTTAAATTCTAGAATTAGACCATTTAACCGATCCAAAATTCGTTTGAGTTTATCTGCATGATTGTCTATCTTTTTAAGCTGAATAATCCCAAAATTAACAAGCGTAATCTCTTTCTTTTTCACATGGATTAGCCCGTAACCCATAACTGTGGTTCCAGGGTCAATTCCTAGAATTATCTTATCTTCAGACACTAAATGAATATTTGTGATTAAAACTAAACAATTTCGTTCGATTTTGTTGCTGATGTTGAAATTAGGTGTGCTTTGTGCGGTTGCTTTTGTGTTATTTCAAAAAATAAATGCCTTTCCTAGCGGGTTTAAATTGCCCGGAAAAATGGACCTCGGTCTAGCCGCCTTATTCCTAGGGATTATGCCCTTAAACTGGTTTGTTGAATGGCTGAAGTGGAAAGCTATTGTGGCACAAAAAAAAATTCATTCTTCAATACGTTGGCACTCCTTTTTATCTGGCATAATTTCAAGTGTTATTACACCTGCATATGCAGGCAACTTTATTGGCCGCATGTTTTATTTTGATAAAAAAGACCGTAAAGAAGTCATTCTAAATACGATTGTTGGCAACGGCTCACAATTCATAATCAGTATCTCTATGGGTTTGATCGCATTCGTTGTATTGTATCCTCATGAAATTTCTCAATTCGAAAACCTTATTATTTTCTCAATTCTTCACATTGGTTTTGGACTTTACTTTTTTGGGGACAAGGTTTTATCTAAAATCCCTTTAAGATTTTTTCAAGATCTCAACTTGATTCTTGTCTCAAAAACCCTCCGAGCTAAATTAATAGGGCTTTCTTTTTTGAGATACTTCACCTTTATTGTTCAATTTTTCATTGCATTATTAGTATTTGGAGCGAAATTTGATCTAGAGCTCTTTTTTTGGATTGCGCTTATGTTCGGAGCAATAACGGCAGCCCCTTCATTATTCTTCGGTAAAATTATTGTTCGAGAGACACTAGCTTTAAGTGTATTGTCATTAGCAGGAGTAAGCGGGCCCATTATTCTTTTAGCCGCATTCTCAACATGGCTCATCAATCAGATGATTCCCGTGCTTTTAGCAACCTTATTCCTCAAAAACAAACAAGAACATGTTTTGGTTTAATTCGTTTTTAGGAGCTTACATCTGTTTTCTTCTATGCCTGTTACTGAGCTATGTGTATGGAGAAAACAAAAGAAAAAAGCCGAAAAAACTATTTGATCGGATTGCTCTAGATGAAATCACAGTAGTAATACCTTTTAGAAATGAGTATACAAATCTCAAACATCTTCTTAAACAAATCAAAAGCTTAAAAACAACACCAAGGGCATTCATCTTTATTGATGATCACTCTTCCGATAACGGAGCAAAGCTTTTTGAAGCTCTTCATAGAACCGACATAAAGTATCTTTCTTTAAGTAGCTCAAGAGGTAAAAAACAAGCCATTTATATGGGGGTTGGTCACGCAACAACAAAATACATTTTGTCTTGGGACGCGGACATTTCAATATCAAGTCATTATTTTGAAGAAATCACGCAACTCGAAAAGCAAGCACTCACCATATTACCGGTCAAGTTTTCCAACACTTCTTTTTATGATTGGTTCTTTGAAATCGATATTGATCTCGCAAGCTATATGAACCATTCCTTTGCAGCAGTTAAAAGACCTTTGTTATGCAGTGGTGCTAACTTATTATTTGAAAAAGAAAGCTATACAGCAGTCATAAATCTGGAAGAGCACCAACATATACCGAGCGGTGACGATGCCTTTCTGTTAAGAAATATGCAACGTGCTAAAAAAACCATTACGCTTCATGCATTAGACACTTGCGCTGTAACCACACCAAACCCTAGCAATATCAACACATTCTTAGAACAACGCCAACGCTGGTTTGGCAAAACCCTTCACCTTAAAGATTCTCTGCTCAATACCTTTGGAATTATTCAATTTATGTTTGCCATTGGTTTTTTTATTATTCTTATTGTTTTGTTATCAAATGACCCTCTGTTATTTTTGGAGTTTTGGTTATTGAAATCAGTACTTGAAACCGTACTATTGTTTCCTTTCTTTAAAGCCCTAAAAAAAACAAAGCTCCTAACCATTTTACCCTTATATGGACTTCTCTTTCCAATTTACAATGTGATACTTCTTGCCTCTATTTTTAGAAAGTCAGAATGGAAAGGAAGACGTATTTAAAATTTTAACAGCGGCATTTTACGTAACTTCGCAGCATGAGAATACTAATGGTATGCTTGGGGAATATTTGCCGATCACCGATGGCAGACGGATTAATGCGAAAGAAAGTTCAAGACAATCAACTTGATATTTATGTTGATTCTGCCGGAACAGCAAATTACCATGTAGGTGGTGCTCCTGATACCCGAATGACCGCTACGGCAAAATCCAAAGGTATTGATATCTCGGGGCTCAAAGCACGGCAGTTCATTGTTTCAGATTTTGATGCCTTTGATTTAATCTACGTAATGGATCAGTCGAATTACAACAACGTTGTGCGACTTGCACGAAACGAGACTGATATCCAAAAGGTACAACTCATCCTTGAATTACGAACCTCACCTCATGAAATTGAAGTCCCTGACCCCTATTATGGTGGACAGGACGGATTTGAGCATGTCTATCAATTACTAGACGAAAGCACAGATATTATCTTAAAAAGACTTACTAATGAATAAATCAGGCACATTATATATACTCCCAAATACACTAGGAGGCGAAAGTATTTCAGATATCATACCAAATGAAGTAATAGAAAAAGCGATTTCATTGCGTTATTTTATTGTAGAAAACATCAAATCTGCAAGACGTGTTTTACGCAAAATGGATCGAGAATTCCCGATAGATGACTCTATGTTCATTGAAATGAATAAGCGCAGTACAGAACAAGATTCCATGAAGTGTCTTCAATGGCTTATTGCTGGTAATGACGTCGGTATGCTATCAGATGCAGGTTGCGCCTGCGTTGCGGATCCTGGAGCTGAAATTGTTTCCTTAGCGCATTCACAAAAAATTGCAGTCATTCCTTTCGTTGGACCCTCATCAATCTTACTTTCATTAATGGGAAGTGGGTTCTCTGGACAAAAATTTAGTTTTCATGGCTATCTTCCTAAAGACAGAAAAGAACGTATTAGAACCTTGAAGACTTTCGAATTCGAATCGAGAAAAAGAGGCTATACCCAAATATTCATGGATACTCCATACAGAAACATGAATGTCTTAGAAGACTTATTGAATGAGCTTGCAGACCATACCCAACTTTGTATTGCTTCTAACATTACGCTTCACAACCAACGTGTTCGAACGATGAGTGTAGAGGACTGGCGAGAGAACGCTTACGATTTAAGCAAGTCACCTTGTGTGTTTTTGATTGGTTAATTTTTAATGAATCATATGCACAGTTAACCCAAGGCTTCACGGCCTATGGTCAAATTTCATATGTTTCACACTGTCACCTGAATCTCGCAATTCTTCCAAAGCTCTTATACCTATATTAATATGAGTATTTACAAAATTTGAAGTAACTGATTTATCACTTTCACTTGTTTTAACGCCGCTGGGTACCATTGGATTATCGCTCACCAAAAGCAGAGCACCCCTTGGAATGCCATTGGCAAAACCTGCAGTAAAAAGCGTTGCCGTTTCCATATCAATACCAATTGCACGTGCTTCAGTCAGCCTATTCTTAAAGACTTCATCGTGCTCCCAGACTCTCCGATTAGTTGTGAAAATCACACCTGTCCAATAGTCAGTTTTAAAATCTTTCATAGCCGTTGAAATCGTTCGTTGTAGTCTAAACGAAGGAAGCGCTGGAACTTCTTGCGGTAAATATTCATTACTCGTTCCCTCGCCTCTAATCGCTGCCATTGGAATTATGAAATCACCCAAAACAGTTTTCTTTTTTAAACCACCACACTTGCCTAGAAACAGCACTGCTTTAGGCATTATCGCTGATAATAAATCCATTACCGTTGCAGCCATTGCACTACCCATTCCAAAATTAATTATCGTTATATTTTCATGTGTTGCTGTTTGCATTGCTTTATCTGAACCAATAATTTCTACACCATACTTTTCTGCAAAAATATTCACGTAGCCAATAAAATTCGTCAATAAAATATACTCACCAAATTGCTCCAAAGGAGTTCCAGTGTATCTAGGTAACCAATTGGTAACTATTTCTTCTTTTGTTTTCATTTATAGATTATTCAAATTAAGTACAACGTTGTGTATTTAATTTCGTTATCAATAGTTATTCATTTAACAATATATAACTTTTAACTAAAGTTACATCTTTATATTGCGATTATGAGGGCTTGTCCCGTTTGTACATGTCGACTTAAGCTGAAAAAGATGTAAAATTTCAGGCATAAAAAAACCCCCAACTACAATGTAGTCAGGGGTTTAAGATCGGCGTCGACTTACTCTCCCATCCTCAAAAGGACAGTACCATCAGCGCAAGCAGGCTTAACTTCT
>JAQXCN010000036.1 GCA_029251865.1 Crocinitomicaceae bacterium
GAAACCGCAGCCCTTCCGGCTTACGGAAATAATCTATCTAGCATTCAAAGAGGAGATTCGGTTTCCGTTACTGGAGTTGTTTTTGAGTTCAGTGGATTACTTGAACTTTCCCCTTCAACCAGTTTTAACATCATTGGACAAGGAACTTTACCTGAACCTCTCTTAATTCCATTAACTAGTGCAAATGAAGATCTTGAAGCACAACTGGTTCGGTTTGATAACGTAACTTTCGTTCAAACTGGATTCTTTAGTACTGGAAGTAGTACAGTGCAAATTACTGACGGCACGAATACTCTGGATGTTCGCCTTAACGGCTCTACAAACATTGACGGTTCTGCTATACCAACAGGACCAGTAACAGTCGTTGGATTGGTCGGACAATTTAATGCCAACTACCAGTTAATCCCAAGAGATCTAGACGATATATTTCCCTATGTGGCACCTGCCCGAGAAATCAATCTTAAATTAGATGGTGTTAATGTACTAAACGATGGTTCATATGTTGTTGGTAATTCAAACACAACGACGATTACAATTGAAAATACGGGTTCAGAAACTCTCAGTATTACAGGCGTTGCGCTTTCTGGTATTAATGCTGCAGATTTTTCAACAGATTTAACACCAACAACGATACTTCCCACGTCAAGTCAGGACTTCTCGCTGAATTTCTCACCAAGTACTATCGGATCTGTATTTGCCTCGATTATTATTGACAATGACGATAGCGACGAAAACCCATACACTGTAAATCTTGAAGCATTTGGCACGGATAATTTAGCCACTGAACCCACAATTAATGCAAGTGCTTTAAATTTCAATACAATTGAAGCCTATACTTTGGTAGGAGAATATCTAGCCGCACCAGATGCAGATTCTTACATCGTGCTTTGGAAAAACGGAAGTGCCATTACTGAAGAACCTCAAGATGGCCAAAGTTATTTACGAGGTGATTACATTGGTGATGCAAAAGTTGCCTATGTCGGAAATGGGACAAGCATCACGCCAAGAGGTGTCATCGCAAATCAAGACTACTATTTTAAGGTTTTCGCATTCAACGGTTCTGGTGGTTTTGAAAATTATTTAACCTCATCTCCTGCGAATAGTCAAGTAAGCAGCGGTGGCGAACAAATCGGAAACTATTACAATGGTATTTCTAGCTCCTCAAGCACATTACTTGCTGATCTCAATACTCTAATAAACCCACACAATTACATCACTTATTTCCTTTATAAAACAACGATGATGAGCCAATTTGAGGTAAAAGATACAACGAATGGTCAATCCTATGTCACCTGTTGTTATTCGGGAGAGAATAAAGTTTTCAATGATCCTTTTGATTGGTCAGATAACAATTATTCTAGAGAGCATACCTATGCGCATTCATGGATGGGTACATTCCCTTGTAATAACCCAGAAGAAAATGAATACGCTGACCAGCACAATCTGTACCCCGCAAACTTACCCAATGCTAACTCTCCAAGAAGTAATTTACCACTTGAAGATATCACTGGTGATGTTGTATTTAATTACTTAGAAGGAAGTGTAGGATACAACGAAAACAACCAATTGGTCTATGAACCAAGAGCGTCACACAAAGGAAATGCAGCACGTGCTATTTTTTATATGGCAACATGCTATACAGGCAATGGCGGAAACAACTGGGCAGTACCTACAAATCAAAACGCGGCTTCTTTAGTTGAATGGCACTTTAATGACCTTCCAGATAGTTACGAAATTGCAAGGCATGAATATATCTTTAACCTTCAAGGAAACAGAAACCCCTATATAGACTCAGTTAATTTTGCGTGTCACATAAATTTCTCAAACATGTCATACGATGCTGAGGGTTGTGGAAGCATGGGATTGGCTACAATCTTAGATGCGAACTTTTCGGTATTCCCCATACCGAGTGCAAACAAAATATTTGCCCAAATAAATGGAGAAAAAATCAATTCTTACGCATTGATCAATGTCGAAGGAAAGTGTATCCAGAAAGAATCCAATTTGAATCTATCAGTTCTAGAATTAAATGTTACAAATTGTAACGCTGGAACCTATGTGTTAAATGTTAACACAACACGAGGTTCAGTTCAAAAGAAAATAATTATTGAATAACCTTTTACGCATACTGTTTCTTCTCATTTTTGGTATTGCTGTTTTTGCATGCACCCCAAAATTATTTATTGAATCAGAACAAATAAAGGTTTGTAATCTTCAACAAGAAGATACAGTCTTAAGCGCATTTATTTCACCCTACAAAGCGGAAATGGATCAGCAAATGAATGTGAAAATAGCTGAATCTAAACATGATTTTCTTGTAGCTAGACCTGGATCCAACCTTATGAATTGGATGGCAGATGCAGTTTTTGTAAATCAAACGAAAAATAAAAGATTAAGCCTGCCTGTGTTTTGTTTGCTAAATACAGGAGGTATTCGTTCTAGTATTGGGGTTGGCGATGTTAAACTGCAAGACTTATTTAAGGTAATGCCCTTCGACAATACATTAGTATGGGTAAAACTTCCTATGAACACGTTGAAGAAAATAGAGACCTATATCAATAGCTCTGGTGGAGAACCCATATCCAATGCGATCGTTGAAAATGGTACGCTGATAATACAAGGTTTTGAAAAAGAATATGACTTTTTTTGGATCATTACCTCGAACTATTTGTCCAATGGTGGTGATAATATGTCATTTTTTGATGATGCGATTGAAACTATAGAAACAAAACAACTGATTCGTGATGTGCTCATTGAAGAAGCTCAAATTCAGAAAGTCTTACAAAACGATTCTAAATCTCGAATAAGATGAAGAGACGTTCGTTTTTAAAAAAATTCGCCTTAACATCAACAGGCCTTGTACTAACAGATATTGCACTAGCCTCCTCAAACCACTGGAATAAAAAGAGAGAAAAACTCATTATCCTTCATACCAATGACACCCATTCCAACATTGAGGCATTTCCAGATAACCATTCAAAATATCCTGGCATGGGAGGCATATCCAAAAGATATGCTCTGATTCAAAAAATAAGAAGCGAAGAATCGCATGTCCTCCTATTAGATTCGGGCGATATTTTTCAAGGCACACCCTACTTTAACACCTTTAATGGTGTCTTAGAAATGAAATGTATGACTAAATTAGGTTATGATGCCTCAACCATGGGCAATCATGACTTTGATATCGGGATGGATGGATTTCTAGAAGCTAAAAAGCATGCGGATTTCCCATTTTTGTGCGCAAATTATGATTTCAGCAAGACAATTTTAAAAGATGCTACACAAAGGTTTAAAATATTCGATAAAGGTTTTATAAAGGTTGGAGTTTTTGGAATTGGTGTAGAACTTAATGGACTTGTTCCTCGAACGGCATACGGTGATACGGTATACAATGACCCGATATCAATCGCAAACGCAACAGCAACAGAACTAAAAAACTTAGGCTGCGATCTTGTTATTTGTCTATCACATCTTGGATTTGAGTATAAATCCACGAATAAGGTTTCGGACATGACCTTAGCTGAAAATTCAAAAAATATAGACATAATATTAGGTGGGCATACACATACATTTTTGGATGAACCGGTTGTAAAACGAAATATGTCAAATAAAAATGTTCTAATCAATCAAGTAGGTTGGGCAGGGATCCAACTCGGCCGCATAGATATTGACTTGAAAAAAGCCTTTATAGGAAAACAAAATGTCGTGATTCGTTAAGAAAGCAATGGGTTTCAACATTCCATTTTAACGATTGTATTTTGTAACTTCCGACCATGTGGTGCAAAATTTACATAATGGTCGTTGTTCTACTCTTAACAATTTCTTGTCAAAAAAGAACAAATATAAATACCATACCCAATGATGTCGGTGCGCTTGTCGTCGATGGCTGTATAGAAACAGCGCGTAACCCATTAGTTATTCTCTCCCAATCAGCTTCGATTTATAGTCCAACTGATCTCGAAACATTTCTTGAAAATTTTATTTTTAACGCTGATGTTAAAATTGTAAATGAGTTGGATACTTTTGACTTAACTCTGAAATCAATCGGGGAGCTTGATACCTTACATCAAAAAAAGGTTGCAGAAATGTTAGGGTTAAAAAAACACAAACAAGTCGTTGACCTCCCAATACTCGTATACAGTTCGTCAATTTTATTCGGGGAAGTAGACCAAAACTATGAACTTATTGTCAATTACAATTCAAAATCATATTCAGGCACAACCTTAATTCCATCAACCACCGTGTTGGATGACCTCTATTGGAATATTGAACCTGAGAGTATTGAATATGGTTATTCATGGGGTAGGCTCAAAGATCCGATAGGTCAATATGATGCTTATAAATGGGAAGTAAAAAGGCTTAATCTCAGAGAAAATGGAAAGCCAAAAGACGATATCTACATGACCACTAGCGCTGCTTATTTCGATGATGAATTTTTTGATGGTCTTAGTTTTGATTTCCCCTATGAAAACCCTATGCCCAGAAGAGATTCTACCCATCTAAAAGAATTTAAAAGGATGTATCGACTTGGAGACACGGTTGTTGTTAAATTTTCGAAAATGGATAATACAACCTATACCTTTTTTAAAAGCAAAGAGAGTCAGCTATCAAACGGTGGAAATCCATTTGCTACTCCTATTAATATACCGAGTAATATGAAAAATGGAGCTCTCGGTATTTGGGCAGGATTAAGTCCACATTATGATACTTTGTACTGTTATCCCTAAAAGAAACCATCTGATTTCACTATCTTTGCGACCAAATTAATACTATGTCACAAGATAACGTTCGTGTTAGGTTTGCACCATCTCCAACAGGGCCTCTTCACATGGGAGGTGTTAGAACCGCCCTTTATAATTATTTGTTTGCGAAAAAAAATAATGGAACATTTATTTTAAGAATCGAGGATACGGATCAAACAAGATTTGTTCCAGGTGCACAAGACTACATTATAGATGCATTCAAATGGTGTGGGATTTCTCCTGATGAAGGCCCCGGAATCGGAGGTTCTTTTGGTCCCTACGTTCAATCGGAGCGGAAAGATATCTATAAAGAATATGCACAAAGGTTAATTAACGCTGAAAAAGCATATTATGCTTTTGATACAGCTGAGGAATTAACCAAAATGCGAGATGAGGCCAAGAAAATGGGGATGCCTAACTGGCAATACAACGGGGTGAGTAGAATGAGTATGAGAAATTCACTTACACTCCCTCAATCAGATGTAGAACAACTGATTGCCTCGAAAACGCCTTATGTGATTAGAATGAAAATGCCTAGAAATGAAGATATTCGTTTTGAGGATGAAATTAGAGGATGGGTTGTTGTCAATACAAATAACTTAGATGATAAAGTGCTATTCAAAAGTGATGGAATGCCTACTTATCATTTGGCAAATATTGTGGACGATCATATGATGAAAATTAGTCATGTCATACGAGGTGAGGAATGGTTGCCCTCTGCTCCTCTTCATGTTTTGCTTTACGATGCGCTAAATTGGGAACGCCCCAAATTTGCTCATCTACCCCTTTTATTAAGACCCGATGGTAATGGTAAATTATCAAAAAGAGATGGTGATCGATTGGGTTTTCCTGTCTTTCCGTTGAATTGGACGACGATAGATGGTGAGTTATACTCTGGTTATAAAGAAAAAGGCTACTTCCCAGACGCTTTTATTAACATGCTCGCTTTTTTGGGTTGGAATCCAGGTACTCAACAAGAGCTATTTTCATTACAAGAGCTATCTGATACGTTTGGACTTGATCGTGTATCTAAGGGCGGTGCGAAGTTTGATCCAGAAAAAACAAAATGGTTTCAACAACAATATATCCGGTCGAGTTCTTCTAAAGATTTAGCAGAAATGCTCAATGATGCCTTTCCGGCAAAATTAAGTACTGCAGAGCGCATCACAATATGTGAATTGATGAAAGAACGTGCGACATTCGTCTCCGACATCGTCGAAGATGGCGCCTATTTATATCAAAAGCCAATAGGTTATGATAAAAAAGTACTTTCTAAAAAATGGAAAGAAAACACTCCAAAGTTAATACAAGAATGGCAGGGAATTATAGAAAGTATAGATGACTTTACTTCAAGTAATATTGAGTCAAAGTTTAAAGCTTATTTAGAAGAAAAATCGCTCGGTTTTGGAGCTGTGCTATTACCTTTTAGACTTCTTGTTACAGGAGTAGGAGCTGGTCCTGGAATGTTTGATATTGCAGCTTTTTTAGGTAAAAAAGAAGTTATTAGTAGAATGACCTCTGGCCTTCTAGAAATTGAGAAAATAAAAAATGAAGCATAGCATTAACGTCGAAGATATTAAGCTCTATGCCTATCATGGCTGTATGGAGGAAGAAGGTCTAATTGGAGGACACTACAGTGTTGATGTTCTCATTGAGACAGATTTTTCAAGTGCTGCAGAAAAGGATGACCTTAACCAAACTGTTGATTACGTATGGGTAAACCAAATCGTAAAGGAAGAAATGGCCATTCGCTCAAAACTTATAGAAACTGTTGGACAACGCATTATCAATAGACTGAAAGAAACAGCAACGAATTCAGAATTCAAGGTGGTAATTAAGAAGCTTAGACCACCCATCGATGGGGATGTTACTTTAGTTTCTATTGGAATCGATTCTAGGGATTAATTATTGGACCTTTTGGAAGTAATTCAGCCCAGACTCAAGTCCCGTTCGATAATCCAACGCGATACTTTTAACTGAGTTTGTAAAAATCTGAGTGTTTAAAGGTGATTCAGGTGCTATCTGCTGAACCTTAATTTCATTAGGAAGTGTTTCGATGTAGTCTAAAGCCGCCTTTATATTGAACTGAAAATTTTCGACATCCTCAATAATTTTCTCACTCGCTCTCAAAAACTTTGAAACAATATATTCTGGTCTAAACATCCCAGGATTAAAACCATAATGAGTGGTTCTTATGAGAACGATATCTGTCGCACCATTTTCAACAGCCCAACGAATTGGAATAGGATCTGAAATACCACCGTCAGAATAATCAATGCCGTTAACGCTGTGTTTTCCTTTCGTCAGCATTGGAACAGTGCTAGCCGCAATGGTCATATCAATCCAGTTTTCACGATTGGGTTGCAAATAATGTGACGTTCCCAATTCACTATCCGTTAGCACGATAAAATAATCTTTGGTTAAAAGTTTTTCGCACGCTATATCGAAATCAAACGGAAATTCTTTTTCTGCGATTTCCTTAAAAAAGTCCAAATTCATTAAACCATCGCTAAATGCCTTACTGTATTTAATAAATCTTTCATCCTGACAAAGCATTCGCATACACTGATAAAAATAGCCGTACTTTTCACTTAAAAAATAAGAAATAGCAATACTACCACCCGAAACACCAATATAGGCATCAAATGGATCGTGCCCCACGGAACGAAAGGCATCTAAAACACCACCCGTAAAAGAAGTTTTAAACCCTCCCCCTTCTAAGATGAGTACTTTTTTTCCGCTAAATATACCTTTAGAATTCATTTGATTATAAGCTTATTTGAGACAAAAGATAATCCTTCAGTTTAGCGAATGCTCTCGCCCTATGACTGAACGTATTCTTCTCATCAAGCGTCATCTCTCCAAAAGTTAATTCTGAACCAAAAGGTTTGAAAATTGGATCATATCCAAATCCTTTTGCTCCCTGTATTTCTCGTACAATACTTCCTTCTACTATACCTTCAAATTGCTTTGTTTGTAAACCACTTTTATACGTAATCACTGTCCTAAACCTTGCTTTTAAATTAGCAGAGGCACTTAGATTTTTTAAAAGCAAAGCCATATTCTTTTCTGAATCACATGCTGGTCCGGCATATCTTGCTGAATAGACACCAGGAGCTCCATTTAAAGATTCAACCTCAAGACCTGTATCATCCGCAAAGCATGCTCTTTTAAAATGGTCAAAAACTGCATCCGCTTTAAGCATTGAATTCCCTTCTAAGGTATGCGCCGATTCTATGATTTCTTCTGTAAAACCCAATTCTTTCAAGCTTTCAACTTTAATATGATTGCCCATAAGCTTTTGAAGCTCTATGGCTTTATTCTCATTTAATGTTGCAAAAATCAATTTCATTTAAATAAATTTAAAAAATCAGAAGTATAGGCTAAAACAGAATAATTCAACACTACTGTTTTCTTTCCAGCATTACCTAATCGGATACGTTCGCTTTTGTCTTTAATTAGATTTTCAATTGCATTTCTCCATTCCTCTTGGCTTCTGGCAAAGATTCCGTTCTCATTCATAACTACAATTTTATTATTTACACCAACGGGAGAAACAATGGAGGGGATTCCCAGAGACATATACTGAAGACATTTAAATCCACACTTGCCTTCAGCCCAGATTTCATCTTCAAGCGGCATCACCCCAATTGATATTTCATTTAAGTCAGAAATCTCTGTCTCTTTCTTCCATTTCACAAAATTCAAAGAATTAAGTTGATAATCAGGTTTTTGATTAGAAATCACTCTAAACTCAAAATCATAAGTTCCCTCGAGCTCTTTAATAATAGGAACTAAAAAATCCAAAAAACGCATCGTTGTATGTGTTCCTGTCCAACCGATAACTACCTTTTGAGAATAATCTGTATTTGTGTTATGATAATTCTCAGTATCTATAGTTGTCGGTATCACCTTGACATTCTCATTAAACTGTTTCGCATAATCAGCGAGGTAATCATTTCCAACAGTTATAATATGAGCCCATTTTATACAATACTTCACCTTCCAATATGCCTTAAGCCTATGAAAATTTGCGTTGGACGCACTGTAATTAGCCAACCAAATAGCATCATCAAAATCGTAGATGTATTTCTTTCTGAAAAGTTTGGAGATAATAAACTCAAAAACAGGCGGGCCTATATGAGATGCCTCTCTATGAATAAAGATATAATCATACCTGAAAATGGTTAATACTGTGAAAAGCCGACGCATAAAGCTAAGGATAAAGCCAAAAATCTTATTACCAACACGCCCACTTTTATAAAGCCTAAACCATGTTTTGGAATCTAAAAAGGGAACAAATGTGACTTCAAAACCTTTTTGCTCCAAATGAGGTATATATTGCTCAAACCTGAATCTTTGCGAAGGTGCTTGATCCCTTGGATAGGGTACAATAAAAACTATTGATTTACCTTTTACGTTATTCATCGTGCAATAATTTTATTATAAACACCGATAAATGTATTCAGCCCAAAATCTAAACCGAAATATTCCTTTGCACCTTCCTTTGTTTTATTCGAATCAAATACAAACTCTTCTTCTATCATAAATTGATTAATCTCTTCTGAAGGAACAACACAACCCGAATTGTATTTCAGAACTAAATCTGCCGTATCACCGACGCCATCATTACATATAAGAGGAACACCCATTGACATTAATTCACCTTGCTTTGTAGGAGAACTTGCTTTTTTGGAGTATGCGGGAAGGATAAAAAATATTGAAGCGGTAAATAAACTCATGTAAAGAGGAACTTCGTGATGCATTGCTGAAGCTACACGAATTAATTTTTCATCTAAACCTATTTTTTTTGCTTTACTGAAAATTGAACTAGGTTCTTCTTTGGTTACAAAAAGGAATATTGGGTTTCGTTTGTTTATGCAATTTCTTTTAAAAAAGAGTAACATCTCATCTAACATATACCAAGTCCCTATGGAACCTACATATCCCAATACATACTGTTTTGAACCAATGTTTAATTGACCCCTTAAATGATCCTGATTCGCTTTATCAATAGTCTCGGGGTTGAATTTTTCAGTATCTACACAACATGGAATTACACTTATTTTTTCACCTAAGCCCTCCAAACCATTCCAACTCAAAATCTCATTTTTCCCATTTGAAGTTAAAGAAATAACATGCTCAGAATTTTTGAAAAATTGAATTTCTTTTCTTTTAAAATACTGATATACTAAGTTATATATTGGGTTTTTCAGATTCCACAAACCACCATCAACTCTTTCATCAGCCCAGAAACCTCGCATGTCAAATAGAAAAGGCACATTGTAATTCCTTTTGAAATTCAATCCTATTAGCGCTGATATATAGCTTCTGCAATGAACCAATGAAAAATCATGTTCTTTATGCAAATTCTTGGCTATTTTCTTCATTTTAATAACATCCCAAACTGTGGAGAAAAGGGGGGGGCGTTTCGTATACTTCAAAGGATGCCAGTCAATATTATGCTCCCTGCAGATTGCTTCAATCGTTTTACGATTTTCAATAAACCGTTCAGGCTTCTCAAAGCTCACCAAATGGAAGTTGTATCCGGATTTTGTTAGTCCTATTATATATGGTAAAACCTGAGATTGACCAAGAGGATCTGTCATTCCATCATAAGAAAGATACAGGATATGTTTCTCCATAAAACAAAGATATCATTCTTAAAAATATGCCGTATAACCAAAATGAATTTTACTAGATCGAAAATCTACAGGATTATCTAATTCTCTTCCAATTGCATACGTAATTGCAAAAACACCTATGTTTGAACCAAAAGAAATACCACCTCCAAATCCAAACGGATGGTCAAAATAATAATCTGTCGCCGTATTTTCATAAAAGCTTTGGTCAAAAAACAAAAACAAATTACTACTCTCGTCAAGTAAAAATCGATATTCAAAAGTCAATTGTGCTTTTGTCGATGCAAAAAGCTGTTCCTCATTAAAACCTCGCAATGTATTGAGTCCCCCAAAACGATACAATTCATTTTCAAATATCTTTTCACTCGAATAAAAATCAAAAGATGTTGCAAAATGGAGAATATGTCTAGGAAGAATAGGGAGAAACTCACGATACAAAAGGTGACCGCTATAAGTTGTATTTTTTTTATTTTGAACCTCAGTCGTATCATTCTCACGGACACGTTGACCAATAGATATTTTAGCATGGAACATTCGTCCCTTACTTGGATTGACTAGGCTATTAAGTTTTTGTTTAGAAATAGAAATACCATATGCATTCGTTCTATAACCACTTAGGTTCGAGAATTCAGAACTAGATTGTGCACCACTTAAAATACTTGATGAAATAAACCTGTAGTGCGCCCGAAGCTTAAATCCATTGGCAATAGTGTATGATATATTGAGCTCCGTATTCAAATCGAGAAAAGTAGAGTCTCTTTTGTATAATAACAGCTGTGATTCAACCCCAAATGGAGATTGAAATAAATAAGGATAGTTGAAGGTTAAATTCATTCTTTGCGTTTGAGGCTTAATACTTCTCCAATTGAATTTTAACAACTCTCCTTTCTTGAGCGCATTCTCCAATTTTAAATTCACCTCACCTGTAACAGCCATTTTTTGACTGTTGGGATTTGGTTGTAATCCAAGCGCTCCTCGCAAGAAGCTAACCTTTATTGATTTAATGTAAACAAACAACTCAAAACCATCTGACGTATACATTATTTCTGAAGGTTTAATACTTGATAAAAATGAACATTGCTCTATTTTCGTATCTATCTCTCCTACCTTTAGTTCTGCATAAGCTTCATTTAATTTATAGTTAATAATTCCCTGAATTGCCCTTTGAGAAATACTTGAATCCCCTTTAATATGTATTTTCTTTAAAGTATAGTATTGCCCTTTATCAACTTTCAACCTTGCTGTTATTTGCTGAGATGATATAAGAACAGAGTCTAATGAAATTTTGACGAATGGAAATCCCATGTTGGCGTAACTCAATATTTGTGATTCAAGATAATCTCCAAGCTCCCCAGGTGTAAAACGTAAAAATCCCTTATTCTTTTTAAAAACACTTAACTCTGCTGATTGAATACCTCTTAATATAATCTCCTCATACTGTCTACCCTCATCGATAATCAAAACCTTGTTCTCGCGATCTAGGTTAATTTCATGTAAGAAGTAACCCCGCTCAATTAATTCCTTACTTAGGGCTCGAAAATTTTTATCTGCAGTATAGAATAAAGTGGTGTCAAGCTTTAATTGCTTTGGGAATTTTTTCCTAAGCGATATGTTGCTAAATTTCAGTGTATAGTCTTGCTGTCCTAGGACTAATGAATTCCCGAGAAGCATCACAATACTAATCAATATGAAAACACGTGACTTCACTTAGTTCTTTCTAGGTTATAACGTATAAAATTCAATTTTTTGTATCCCATCTCCAAGAAAATTTAAATAAAATTGTAACTTTATAAAGATAAGGCTCGTTAGACTAAACACGAACAACAAATTTATACTACCATGAAAACTAAAGCAACACTACTATTTTTACTAGCCTTTGTAACAACAATTTTAATTTCTTGTGGATCGGGAAGAACAGCGAGCTGTGACGCCTATGGAAGTATCAACCAAGATATTGAAAACCAAGAGTTAGTTTCAAAATAAGGTTTTAACCTAAAAAAATTTAAGACAAGCGTCTCAAATGCATATCCATTTCGGATTGTATTTTGGACGCTTCTTTTTTTGCCCCAACTTTGAAGTCTTCGGTAGTATCAGCATAAATTATACCTCTAGACGAATTCACAAGTAAGCCACAATCTGAATTCATCCCATATTTAACTACTTCATCAAGAGAACCACCCTGGGCACCTACTCCTGGTACCAAGAAAAAATGATTTGGAGCCAAAGCTCTTATCTTTGCAATATCAGACGAACGTGTAGCACCTACAACAAACATTATCTGTTCAGACGTGCCCCACTCTATACATTTTCGAACGACGGATTCAAATAAAGGTGTCTTTTTAGATTCAATAAACTGAAAATCTTTTGCACCTTGATTCGACGTCATCGCCAAAACAACTGCCCACTTATTTTCATGGTTCAAAAAAGGCTTAACACTATCAGAGCCCATGTAGGGGGCAATTGTTAACGCATCACAATTATAGGTTTCAAAAAAAGTTTTTGCATAATACAAAGAAGTGTTTCCAATATCTCCGCGCTTGGCGTCGGCAATTACTAAACAATCCTTTGGGATATATTCAATAGTTTTCTGAAAAGATTTCCAGCCTTGGATACCCAAACACTCGTAGAAAGCTAAATTTGGTTTATAGGCTACTGCAAAATCTTTTGTAGCATCAATAATACCCTTATTAAATTCAAATACCGGATCCTCTAATTCCAAAAGATGTTTTGGGATTTTTGCCAAGTCAGGGTCTAAACCGACACAGAGAAACGATCGCTTCGTTCTTATTTGCTTAATGAGTTCGGATCTTTTCATTCTGTTTCACCCTTTAATTTCTCAGCATTCTCAGCCATCTTCAAAGCATCGATCATGTCCTGAATATCTCCATTCATGAACGAACTCAAATTATACATGGTTTTATTGATTCTGTGATCGGTAATTCTTCCTTGTGGATAATTATAGGTACGAACTTTTGCAGATCTATCACCAGAAGCAACCAGCGTTTTTCTTTGCGCCGCACGCTCGTCATTAATTCTGTCTAATTCAGCCTGATAGAGCCGCGATCTTAAAACCGAGGTCGCTTTTTCTAGATTTTTATGTTGACTTCGTCCATCTTGGCATTCAACAACTACACCGGTCGGGATATGCGTCAACCTTATGGCTGATTCCGTTTTATTTACATGCTGGCCCCCTGCACCTGAAGCCCTAAATGTATCGCGTCTAACATCTGTCATATTAAGCTCAAAATCTACCTCTTCCGCTTCTGGAAGAACTGCAACAGTGATGGCAGAAGTATGAACACGCCCTTGAGATTCAGTCTCGGGAACACGCTGAACACGGTGTGCACCGGATTCAAACTTTAATGTTCCATAAATACCTTCACCCTCAACACTCATCGAGATTTCTTTATATCCCTTAACTGTGCCTTCAGACGAATTAATAATATCATGCTTCCAGGACTTTTCTTTAAAATACATAGTGTACATTCTGAAAATATCCTCAACAAATATGCAAGCTTCATCCCCACCTGTTCCTGCACGTAATTCAATAATCACATTTTTATCATCTTCAGGGTCTTTTGGAATAAGCATCACCTTTATTTCCTCTTCTAGTATTGGTCTCTTCTCATCCAGTTCGTTAATTTCCATCTTCGCCATTTCACGCATTTCGTCATCAGTTTCACTCTCAAGGAGCTCACGGGCGCTTTTAAGATTGGATAGTAAATTGCTATAGATTTTGTACGTTTGATCGAGGGTCTCCAAATCACGATACTCTTTATTAAGCTTCACATATCGTTTCATATCCGCTATAATATCTGGATCAGTAATTAGATTACCCACCTCAATAAATCGAAAATGAATCGCTTCTAGTTTTGTAAGTAAATCAGACATATAACAAATAAAGATTGGAGTGCTAAAATAATTATAATATCACGAAAGAAATCCTAGTACACAAAAAAATGCCACACTTAAGTGTGGCATTCGCATAAATATGTATTTGTGTTGTCTAGGTGTCAATTGACCCTTGAACTCGCTTCATAAAATCATTCAACGCAGATTTTTTCTCGCCGCCCTGTTTTATCGCTTGGTGAACCTCTAATGCACCTGACAAATTTGACAATAACTCTCCTATAACATCAAGTTCCTCATCTTTTAAAGACTCAAGTTCAATAAGGTTTTCAAGTGTTTCTATGGTCTCAACGACGTAATCTTCATCGTAGTTTTCCATAAAGGTAACAACATGCTTAATTATTGGCAATCGCATTCAACACCTGTTCTATAGTTTCTATTTTATTACCTTGCGCCTCTTCTACAAGAACTCCATTACTGAAACTTGCAAAGGTCGGTAAATTGCTTACGTTGGCTAATTTTCTTGAATTCGGATACTTCTCCGCATCTACATAAACAAAAAGTATGTCCTCATTCTCACGGGAGAAACGCTTAAACTTCGGTTTGGTGATTTTACAATTACCACACCATGTGGCACCATATTGAACCATAACTTTGTCATGCTGCTCAACTTGCGCTTTTAAGTCATCTGAAGTCGCTTCAACAAACATTTTTAGTGCTTACTTAAGTAATCGGCAACACCATCTCTTGTAGCATCCATCGCATCTTTTCCTTCCTCCCAATTTGCAGGACATACTTCACCATGCTTTTGGTTGTGCGCGTAGGCATCAATCAAGCGAAGCACTTCATTTACATTTCGGCCCACAGGGAAAAAGTTTACAGCCTCGTGGAAAACAAACCCTTCTTCATCCAAAAGATATGTTGCTCTGTATGGGATATTATCTCCATCTCCTGGCTCTTCATCAAATAAGTTAAAATCAAGAATATCCAATTCCATTGCAAGAACCCTTGTGGAATCGGCAATTAATGGAAATTGAACACCTTCAATACCACCATTTTCTTTAGAAGTACTTAGCCAAGCAAAATGAACCTCTGCCGTATCACAAGATGCTCCTATTAAAATTGTATTTCTTTTTTCAAATTCTTTTGAAGCTTCTTGAAATGCGTGAATTTCTGTTGGACATACAAAAGTGAAATCTTTCGGATACCAAAAAAGACATACTTTCTTTTTATTATCTACTGCTTGTTTAAGAACATTGATTTGAAATGCATCACCCATTTCATCTATTGCCTTCACTGACATGTCTGGGAATGTTTTACCTACTAGGGCCATAATTATTGTTTTAGATTATTGATTTGTTTTCTGTATACAAAAATAGCAT
>JAQXCN010000045.1 GCA_029251865.1 Crocinitomicaceae bacterium
AAAGGCCTTTATATTGATTATTTGTGCTACTGCAATTTTGTTTAAGGTACAGGAACTTCTCATGCAATGACCCAAGTGGGTCGACTAAAACTATTAAACTCTTATCAAACTAGAAATAACTGCTTCTCCAAGCAGTTGGATTTTGCATAAGAAGTTGCCTGTGTCTCTCCTTATTTCACTTCTAAGATATGTAGATGTTGTGTAGGATTTGGATGTAATGAATAAACATACCTTTAAGATGAAGATAAATGTGATTTGATTGATTATTTTATCAAATCACCGAATTCAAATTTGCCTGTAATCCAGTTTTTATCGAGTGAAGCTTTATGTTTTTTATAAAAGTTGATAGCTGGCTCGTTCCATTCTAGTACGAGCCATTCCATACGTTTGACTTTACTGTTTTTCGCCCTATTTACGACTTTCTCAAACAACAGTCCTCCAATGCCTAACGTCCTTTTGTTTTCTTGGACATATAAGTCTTCGAGGTATAGGCATTTACCTTTCCATGTGGAATAGGAAGTGTAGTACAAGGCAAAACCAATGATTCCTGAGGCGTCTTCAGCTACAAATGCGTTACAAATCTTTTCTTCAAATAAGTGGTTTTCAAGATCTGCAACGGTATTTTCAACGGCATTTGGTTCCCTTTCATATTCGGCTAGCGCCTTTATAAGTCTCAATATGGAAGGAACATCTTCGCGGGAAGCATCTCTTATTTGTATCACTGAACTCCGGCTAAATTAAATCTAATTTTAAAACCGGTATTTATATTCCCTGTAGGATATGACGTTTGAACTTTGGGCGTATTCAAGTTTTGATCATAGTAGAACATAAGCGTTAAATTGTTCGTCAAATTATAATCTGCAGAGATTTTGATAGCGACTGTTTTTTGACCCGCAGTGGCCTGATTCGTGTTTTCAACAATCTTGCGAATCACAGTTAGATTGTCTCTAAATGAGAAATCAAACTTGATATTTACATCACTAGACTTGATATTTCGGAAGGGTAATTTGACATCTTTTATTCGTGCTGCAGTTCCAACCACAATCTCTTCCGATAAGGACTCTGTGACTTGGTTGTTACTAAGTGCTAATGTAGCTTGCCTGTCTTTTTTATATTCAAATCTTGTTTGAAGTGTATGGCCTCCTATGATCCAGTTTGCATCAATACCGATAAGCGGAGAAAAACGCTCGCTGATCACAACGTTTTGAATTTGCATATTCGGAATATAATTGTTGTCAATATCCAGAGCTGTTAAGTTTCCTTGGTTGTCTGATTCAGAATTTAAATTCGTCTGCATACCGTTTAATGAAATTGTTGAGCTGTATCCATGTCTTACAATAAAGGACTTTAGGAACTTCTTAGTCCATTTGTACTTTGTCAATCCGCTATAATTCACGGACCAATTTGGTAGTGGAATACTTTGCATTGGATCGATATTCCTACTATTAACGGTTGCATCGTTAAATGCAGTCATGAACGCACCTAAAACAACATCTTGTTGGCTTCCAGAATAGCCACTGTAATAGCCACTTGTGCCTGTTAATGATGAGTTTGAGTTTTGACTACCAACAATCTGAGATACGGCAGTACGGTTATTTAATAAATTATCAAATATGGAAGATTGGTATTGTGTGCCTTGTTTTATAAATGATGTCCCCAAAGTAATTGTAGAATAGGTAAGGGTAGAGGTTTGAAATTGACTTTGTCCTTCAAAAGCCTCAGTACCTTCGTTCCAACGGTAAAATTCACCGGAGTTGTTGGAGTAGTTTCTATTCAAGTTTAAATCGATATTTACATCTTTGAAGGGTTCTAAGGTTGCGCGCATGGATAGATTTGCAGAATGTGTTGTTGCATATTGGGTATTAAGGTTTTCATTACGAACCAACCAATTGTTCTCAGTCGCTAAACTCGAAATATTATAGCCGTTGGCCCTACCAAAAACATCATATCCTTGCTGCCCAAATACAAACCCACTGAGTTTGGAGGTGGAATTATTCATGCCTAAGAATCTGGATTCTTCTGCAAAACCAGGAAGAATAGTCCCATCTGTCAAAGCATAAGTCCCTGAGATATTTCGGACGGTCATGATCATTCGTGCAAAGAAACCTAGAACTTTTGGCACCTTTCGTTTTGCTCTTTCTTCTTTTCGTGTCTTCTTTTTGTGCGCTCTATTCTTTTTCTTGTAGGCTTTAAGTTGCTCTTTGGTCATAGAGTCCAGTGGGATTTCTGGTTCTAAATCTTCAACAATAATCCACTCCCATTTTTTGTTTTCATCTGTGTCTTTATTCACGGATTGGCCATCGGATGATTTGCTTCCAGGGCCACTTCTTGGATTAATTCTCCCTCTAGAGTTTCTGCCTTCCGATAATATTTTTTTGAAAAAGGGAACTTTGTTATAGAGATTCACGAAGTTCGCCTGCGTTGTCATATTTATATTTCGGCTATTTTGAATTGTATTCCCAAAGGCACTTTGACCTAGTGGAGCTCTAGACCAATTGTAACCTCCGGTGTATTTTACATTGGCGTTAAGCCAATTGGTTAATGGGAATTTATTGAAAGGAACTTTATAGTTAATGGTTACGTTTTGATTGTATTGCATTGTACGACCTAAGGTTGTCATTTGCGAACGGATTGTATCAAGAAACTCGCGGTATCCTTCAGGATTAGAAATGCGGTCTACGCTATTGTTCCCTTCCTCGAAAATAGCCTGATTTCTTGCGCTAAATGTGGTTTTCAGATTTCGTGTAATGTCGTATCCAAGCTCATATTTTCGATTCCAATCAAAACGCTTTAAAAATATAGGGTCAAATTCATAGTCAGGTACGAGATTATTTCTTACTTGGCGTTCATTGTAAATTCTCGAGTAATCATTCGTGAAAGAAATATTTTTTGGCATTAGGAAAAGGTTGAAGTCTTTAACCAACTTCAAGTATTTGTTCTTCTGTACGGGTTTCCATTTTTTAAAGGGTTGAAAAGGTTTTCCCTTAAAAGTGTAATTGTAATTGAGAGCTCCAGTCCATGTTTTAGTAAGGTCTTTTTTCGTATTAAAATCTCTTTGGAGATTTTCAGAGAATGCATAGCTTGCAGCCCAATTCGAAATTCTCCAAAAATGATTTTTACTTCCTGCTTTCGCTTCCTTTCGAACATTGCTGAAGTTAAACGATTTTCTTTCGTTGAAATCTTGACCTAATTTTTTACGCGCTCTTCTCGTTGCATCATCATAGTCCGCTAATTTGATGTCTGGATTAAATGGATCATACTCGGGATTGACGAGGCCAAGTGAGTACCCATAAAAAAACGGTAAGGAGACACGGGCTTGTTTTCCAAAAAACTGACCGAGCTGTACTGTTGAATTTAGGTCAAATCCTATCTGTTCATTTCTCTGTCTGTCTTGGACACGGCTGTCTACACTCCCCCAATTAATGCCAGAGTAATTTCCTGAGGCATTAATATTCGCAAAGTCAGCTAGTTTCAATTGTAATTGTCCTACTGCTGCAGAACCGCCTTCACTCACGAAGTCCGTAAGCCGCATTTCATTGACCCAAACGTTGACGCATTCTGCATCGCCATCATCTGGTAGCCAAATGTTATTGGGATCGTTTTGAAGGGGATTACGCACACCAATCATGATTGTTTTAAGTCCTTGTAGGTTTGGGCTTCCTTTTACCTTTATTCTTCTTTCATTATTTTTTGGATCCGTCTTAGCGTACTCCACGATGTATGAAATACCCGTACCACCTTCCTCAACAATCGCGTTTCGCTCTTTTTTTAAATTGATTAAATCATCGAAAACAATTTCTATGTCATTGGTAGAAGGCCAAATGTTATCAGCCCCATTTTCATACCATTCTGAGACATCCATCGGAAGCTCATATTCATAATAATTATCAACAAAATCTGTACCTAAACGAACAAATAGGGTAAGCTCATGATCATCTAGCGTATTTTGAATAACTTCCTCAGCATGCACAAACATTTTTAGTTTTTTATACGTACGTACGTCAAATTGAACGTTTCGGTATGCTGCGCGCGCATCACCATCTTGAAGGTTGCAAATTTCCAGCACCAGTGACTGCTCATTCATTTGACGCGCATATGGTTGTGAAGGATCGACTTCTCTCTGAATTCCTGGAGGGACGCTATAGTTTATAGGTTCTCTTTGTTCATTTTCTTGAATGTTAACAGCTCCAATGTTGAAGGTGGTTAGATTGGGGTCTGGCTGAATGCTCAATCCGGGCTGACTTAAGTCCTCATTAAAACGTCTCCACTCTCCTCGAATGAGCTCAAGTCTTGCAAATCGAACAACAACTTCTTCATCAAAATTCTTGAGGAACATTCTCATAAATCGAATCGATCGAAAATCCTGTATACCATTCACACGTTTTTCGTAATCAGTTATGGGCACTTTAAATTGATACCAGGTTTCATTTTTATTTCCGTTGGTATATACTTGCTTGTTGGTGATATAATTACTGCCTTCTTGCATGTCATTTCTTCTCAGACTTACCTTGTACTGGAAATAGCTTTCAGTTTCAGATAAGTTATTGTCTTGGTTAATATCTTCGATATCTGGCATGTTAGTGGCTTGTGTAGGATAGCCATTTGCATTGATTGCTGAGGAGATTTCTGTGGTAGGGGAGTTGCCCTCCATGCCGTTATACCTTTTATATCGTTTTAGAATGTCTGCCTCTGCACTGTCATAATCATCATCGAGATAGTAATTATAGTTGTCACCTGAAGGATCATTGATTAGTTGTTGCTTTATTTCAGCGGTCATGTTAGGGTGATTGTTAACCCATGAAACATAATTTTGAAAAGCGATGCTTTCTTCTGAGTTATCCCAGCCATCGAGGCCAACATCTTGATTGAGCCTTGAATTAGGGTCGTTATCAAATGCGTTCACAACAACTTGCTGTGTTGATACTCTAGCCCAATCGGTAGTGTCTATGTTATCATCAACTGAGACGCCTTGTGGAGGCAACCCATTTTCAAAACTTTTTCTCGAATCAGGTAAAACATCTTCAGAAATATTACCTAAATTGAAGTAGAGATCTCCTCCATTATGAAATGCGTTATTATCCACAGCCTCTGCGTCTTCGTTAAAAGGGTCTAGCACCCAGAATTGGATGAATTCAATATTAGCTACCTCAAAATCGTTCGTGGTTAGACCTCTCATAATGCCACCCCACCTTTCTTCTGGATTTACAAATTGACCAATAGAATCAACCGTATTTGTTGTATCATAGTTATACATTCCCCGTTCTTTTGGATAATAAGCCAAGTCAAGCACAGGTAGATTTTGTATGCCGCCATATGGAATATCAACGAGCGGGAATATGTCATTTTGATTGACTTGGCGCATGCGACTATCACTTGTAATCGCACCACCATTCTCCTGAATATGCTGGGGTGTTAAAGAAGTTCCTTGAAAGAAAACAGGATCAATTACATACCATGCTGTTCTCGCTCTATTAAATCCAGCACTTAGGTCCTTTTTTGTGGCTTCAGGAAATAAACTAGGCTGACCTTGGGGAATTGATGCCAGTCTCCAAGCGCTTACGTTTCTGAGGTCTATGGCACTTTGAGCCGCCTCGAAGTCGTCAATATAAGAGGTCCCTTCTTTTTCTATGGCTTTTGGTTGTCCCGGGATTAAATGCGCAAATTCTCCTGTGAAAGACAAAGTAGACATCTGTTTGGTTGAAATCACAGGTAAGAAATCTACTAGCTTTGTTAGAAATGGTATATCCGTTCTTAACGCGATATCTGCACCAATCACATTATTTTTAAACGGCTCGCTGCCGAAGTCAACTTTTTGTGTTACCGGTCGCTCCATCATTCGAACCCATGTTGCACCCAATTTTAAACGATCACTGAAGCGGTACTGGTACCTTCCCCCAACCATGGATCGCGCCTGAAAGCCAAATACCGAGTTACTCTCAATAGAAATTTTTATTGGTGTATTAGATTCTAAAATACCCGTATTTAATATTTTTACTCGTCCAAAGGCGTAGTCTACTGTGTAATCTACACCTTCAATTAATCGTATACCGCCGGCAGTAACAGAAACTGATCCTTCTGGCACCGACATAACATTTAGTGGAATATCAGAGGTGATTGAGGACTGATACTCTCCTTTGAAAACAAATCTGTTTTTACTAGGTATTTGTTGTGCAGCTGTTTTTGTAGAATCATAGAGTTCGTAAAAAGCTATTTTATCTACTGTAATTTGAGGAATTCCTGCATCTGTAAGTTTATCTGCTAAAGTTTGACCGAAGGGTTCAACTGTGGAAAAGAAGATGCGACCATTTTTTTTGTTTATAGTTCCGCCATTATCAATTTTGTTGTTTACTTGGTTAAAAGGAGCAAAATCAAATACACCGTCGGAGAATGGTTGGTTATTTTGATTGATTTTATCCATATCAATTAAGGTGACAATTTGCTTTTTATCTACTCCATCAAAAGGAATAATAGGCAGCTCAACAGAGGTCTCAGGATTGTTATATAATACATCAATTTTAAAGCCAAGTTGATCGACTTGATAGGCGCCTATGGAGTAAACATTTTTCATCATCAAGTCCCAAACTTTATTTTTTGGATTGGTGATGGTAGGTTTTAGAAGTTTTAAGATTAAGGCGTCTTGACCAGTTGATCCATCCGTTGAAAATTCACCAATTTGGTAAGTCTCTCCACGATACGTATACTCGTAAGCAACAGATAAAATCTCATCATTATTTAGTGGACTATTTAAAGAGATATAACCTAACAGAGCATTGTAAGTGAAATCACTAGTTTCAAGACGGCGTGCATTTTCTAACTTTTCATATTCCACCGCTTGTCCAAATGGTCCAGGACTTGAGAATTGCGCATTTAATGCGCTTACTGAATTTGCAAAACCGCGAATCGCAGGTTGATTTGAAGCCCAATTATACAGTCCGTTGGCTTCATTTTGTGGGATTTCGTTTACAGAGAATGAGCCAGGTTGTCCCTGACAATTGTCAGCTAATGCTTCTCCGAGATCAGAAAATGCAATAATATTTCTTGTGTTTTCAATACTGTTGTTTCTGTTTGTAACCCACACCTCAATCCGTGTGATATACATGGTCGAATTGACCACGGGTAATGTAGACATTGCCTCATCATAATGCTGCTGATGGTATAAATTTAAGAAGTAGTGTCTGTTCGCTTCGTAGTTGTCTGCCGTAAGTTCAAATTCCTGCACCTGAGCTTTACCACTAACATTAATTTCATTACGCTGACCCTTTGAAGAGGCAGCGATCAAGTCCACGGTCGCACGCCCGAATTTTAATTGTGTCTTTGCACCAAAAAGCGTTTGAGAACCCTGAATTAGAGATGTAGGAAGTTCTAAAGCAACATTACCAAGTGCAATTTTCTGTAAGATTTGATCTTCATCCCCGGTATGTTCGAGTTTAGAAATATTTTCAAAGTCAAAAGAGGCTTGTGTATTATACTTTGCTCCGATTTTAAGTTTAGTTCCAATTTGTCCAACAATATCCATATTGATGTTTTGCTGAAAGTCAAAGCGCGTAACTCTTCTTTGACGCAATGGAAGCAATGGATTTTCATATCTACTGTGATTCGCGCCAAGAGAGAGCTCAATATTACCTTGTGGTTTAATTGTGATTTCATCTGAGCCAAAAAAGTTTTCGAAAGCTTTACTTCCTATTTTTATTGGCAGTTCGAAAGCACGATTCTCTTCGGTCTCCTCTTCAATGATTTCAAGCCAATCTTGAGACATAGACTTCTCTCTTTTGAATTCGAGATATTCGTCAAGCGTTAAGAATGAGGGGTTTCTAAAATCTAATCCATTTCCTAGGGTTTCTGAAAAGATGAAGGTTCCAGTTAGTGGATCATAAGAGATGTTTTGTTCTAACGACGTTGGGTCTCCAAGATCAAAACTTTGGGTTTCAACTTGAAAAGGGTTTTGAGGGTTGTAAATCGGGAAAGGAAGTTGGATACTATCACCCTGACTGAAAGCCGACAAGCTGATCAGGAGAAATAAGAGCAAAAACCCTAATTTCGTTGTCTTTCCGTATGTTTTACAAGTGTTCAATTTACAATAGCTTCAGTGCCTCTTTAATGAGTTCTTCAACCGAATTGGAACCTGAATCTAACCTGTTTAAAGTTTTTTCTGCCGCTTTTTTGTCGAACCCTAGAGAAACTAATGCATTTAACGCATCAAACCTATTTGTATTGTTTGTTCCACCAATATTTTCCGCATCTGATTCAAATGCTAAAACCTTCCCTTTTAAATCGATAATAACACGTTGTGCTGTTTTTGCACCAATCCCTTTAACACTTTGAATTGTTGCAACATCATCACTTTGAATGGCATGTGCGACATCCGCAGGGGTTAAAGAAGAGAGCATAATCATGGCGGTATTCGGTCCAATACCGGATACACTTATCAGTAAATTGAACATATCACGCTCCTCTTTGGCGTAAAATCCATAAAGTATTTGTGCGTCTTCTCGAACAATTAATTTGGTATGTACACGAATAAACTCGGTGTCTGGAAGGGCGCTGAATGTATTGAGTGATATCTTGATTTCATAACCAACGCCGTTGCAATCAACAAGTAAGTCTGTTGGGTTTTTTTCAATGAGTTTACCTTGGATTTGCGCTATCATATTTATTTGTTTTTAGCGTCAATAACAGCAATCTTTACCATGTTGACGATTTCTCTAACACTCGCACCGAGTTGTAAGATATGTATGGACTTTTTAAGACCTATTAGAATAGGTCCAACAGCATCTCCATCCACCATGTTTTGAAGTAGTTTATAGGAGATGTTTCCGGAAGAAAGGTTCGGAAAGATTAAGGTATTAACATCCCTATTCGCAATTTGTGAAAACGAAAACTTTTCATTCATCATTTCTGAGTCTAAAGCAAAATTTGCTTGAACTTCACCATCAACAATGATATTAGGATGGTTCTCGTGAAGAATTTTAACGGCTTCACCCATTTTAACTGCATCTTCTCCTGGTGAAGAGCCGAAGTTAGAATAACTCAGCAATGCAATACGAGGGTTCACCTGAAATTTTCGAATGGTTTTCGCCACATTTACGGTGATTTCTGCAATCTCTTCAGCCGATGGATTCAAATTAATGGTTGTATCTGCTAAAAATAATGGGCCTCTCTTCGTATTTAAAATGTACATTCCAGAAATCACCTTTACATCTTTCTGCATGCCTACTGAACTTAAAGCCGGTTTAATGCATGAGCGATATCCTCTTGTTACACCCGTAATCATAGCGTCAGCCTCTCCTTCATTAACCATCATTGAGCCAAAGTAATTGCGCTCTCTCATGATTTGAACTGCTTCATATTCGGTAAAACCTTTTCTTTTTCTAATCTCAAAGAATGATTGGCCGTATTGTTCTCTTCGCTCATTTTCTTCGTCGCCTTTCGGATCAACGATTTCAACTTCGGGAAGTTCAATTGAATACTCTTCCATTAGTTCGAGAATTTTAGTCTTTCTTCCCAATAAAACTGGTGTCGCGATACCTTCTTCAAAGGCAATTTGAGCAGCTTTCAATATTTTTATGTTATCACCTTCCGTAAAGACAACTTTTTTTGGACTGTTTTGTGCTTTTATTGTAATGTCTCGAAGTAACTTATTGTCAAGCCCTAAACGTTTTTTAAGTTGATGTTCATATTTTTCCCAATCATCGATTGGTTGTTTCGCGACCTTTGAAGCCATAGCTGCTTTCGCTACAGCTGGGGCCACTTTGTAAATCAATCTTGGATCTAAAGGTTTAGGGATGATTTGATCTTTCCCAAAGGAAATTGATTTTTCTCCATAAGCTTCAACAACTTCTTCGGGAATAGTTTCTTTTGCCAACTCAGCAATTGCTTTAACAGCAGCCAGTTTCATCTCTTCATTTATTGTTGTCGCCCTGACATCAAGAGCGCCTCTAAATATAAATGGGAAGCCTAAAACATTGTTAACTTGGTTAGGATGATCTGATCTACCTGTAGCCATTATAATGTCTTCCCTTGCTGAAGTTGCTTGTTTGTATGATATCTCGGGTTCGGGATTTGCTAAGGCAAAAACGATTGGATTTTTCGCCATGGCAGCAATCATTTCTTTGGAAACAAGTCCGGCACGTGACAAACCAAGAAAAACATCAGCATCTTTAAATGCTTCATCAAAGGAACAGTCCGCTTTGTGTACAGCATATGTTTTTTTCATCTTGTCTAATCCTTCTCGACCTTTCCAAATTAGACCTTTAGAGTCGAACATGTAGATGTTTTGAAGCATTACGCCTAGAGATCTATATAGTTTGACGCATGACATAGCAGATGCACCAGCGCCAGAAACAACAACTTTAATCTTTTCTATTTTTTTATTTGCGATTTCTAATGCATTCAATAAGGCTGCAGAGGAAATAATCGCTGTGCCATGTTGGTCGTCGTGCATTATAGGAATATTCAATTCCTCTTTTAAACGACTTTCGATTTCAAAAGCTTCTGGGGCCTTTATGTCTTCAAGATTTATACCTCCAAATGTTGGTGCAATAGCCTTTACAGTTTGTATAAATAGCTCTGGATCTTTTGCGTCAATTTCAATGTCAAAAACATCGATGTCAGCAAATATTTTAAATAGGAGTCCTTTTCCCTCCATAACAGGTTTTGAGGCTTCGGGACCGATATCTCCTAAACCCAACACCGCCGTTCCATTTGAAATTACAGCTACGAGATTGGCTTTGCTAGTATATTTGTAAACGTCATCTATATTCTCTGAAATACGCAAACAGGGCTCAGCCACACCTGGCGAATAAGCCAGTGATAAATCACGTTGTGATGCGTATGGTTTCGTGGGTATGACTTCAATTTTTCCTGGTTTACCGGAAGAATGATAATCTAATGCTTCTTGTTTTCTTACTTTGGACATCTTAGCTTGTTAAGGGGGCCAAATATACGAAAATAGAAGCCTTAAAACACGTGTATAAGCTCAGAAGGCTCCTTTTGTTTTATAGACCTAAAAGGATTTCTTTTGGATCTTTGGATCCAAAAATCATTTTATCAGGGTTTTCGAGCATTTCCTTAACTTTTACCAAAAAGCTCACGGATTCTTTTCCGTCTATAATTCTGTGATCATAAGATAGGGCCAAGTACATTATTGGTCTAATTTCTACCTTCCCGTTAATGGCGACAGGTCTTTCTACGATGTTGTGCATGCCTAATATAGCCGATTGTGGTGGGTTTATAATAGGTGTGGATAGCATAGAACCAAATACACCTCCATTCGTTATTGTGAAAGTACCCCCAGTCATTTCATCAGGTGTAATTTTACCATCTCTGGCCTTAATCGCGAGTCTTTTGATTTCACTTTCAATCTCAGCCAAGCTCATGCTTTCTGCGTTTCTTACAACAGGAACCATAAGGCCTTTTGGAGACGATACTGCTATGCCGATGTCCGCGTAGTCATGAAGTATTACTTCATTCCCGTCAATTTGTGCATTTACTGCAGGGAACAATTGTAAAGCCTCGGTTACGGCTTTCGTGAAGAAAGACATGAATCCAAGATTTACTTCATGTTTTTTGGCAAAAGCTTCCTTGTATTTTTTTCGAAGATCCATGATGGGTTTCATGTCGATTTCGTTGAAAGTTGTCAGCATTGCTGTTTCGTTTTTCACAGCAACAAGCCGTTGCGCTATTTTTCTACGAAGCATTGACATTCTTTCTCTTGAGGTTTCTCTGCTGCTAGACCATCCTTTTTGTGTAGGCATTTCAATCCCTTTTGAAAGCGCTTCTAAAACATCACTTTTAAGAATTCTACCATCTTTTCCTGAACCAGAAATTTGTTCAGAGACAACCTTATTCTCTGCCATTATTTTTGCTGCTGCAGGACTTGGTGTTCCCTCAGCATACCCGGGCTTTTTTGAAGGTGTATCTGCAGGCGTTTCTTTTATTACTTCATTTTTTGGTTGTGGCGCTTCTTCTTTGCTTACAATCGGTTCAGTCCTTTTAGGTGCCTCTGCCGACGTATCGATGATACAAACGACTTGACCCACTTCTACTACGTCGCCTTCTTCTGCCTTGAATTGAATCGTTCCACTTTCCTCTGCAGGAAGTTCTAAGGTCGCCTTATCAGAATCAACCTCTGCGATAGCCTGGTCTTTCTCTACATAATCCCCTTCACTAACGAGCCAAGCTGCAATTTCAACCTCGGAAATTGATTCTCCTGGACTAGGAACTTTCATTTCTAACAAACTCATGTCTTTATATTTTATAAATGAACTTTTGTTTTGGCAAAAGAAAAGAGCGTTTTAAATAGTTTCGCCAATCTCTTTTCGTGTAATTTCTTAGAGCCCTCCGCTGAAGCAGCAGATGCAGGTCGAGAAATACCGATAATAGGTAAGTTTCTATTTTGCATCGCTACATACTGCCATGCACCCATGTTCTCTGGCTCTTCTTGTGCCCAAATAATATGCTTTGCTTCGTATTTACTCAGTATTTTATCTATCTGTTTTTGAGGCCAAGGGTACAACTGCTCAACTCTTATGAAAGCCATATTTTCAACACCTAGCTCTTCAGCTTTAATCTTCATTTCGTAATAAAACTTACCAGTACATAACACTAAAGTGTCTATTTTCTTGACTTTCATGTCTGAATCGTCAAGAACTTCTTGAAATCCTCCCTTAGCTAACGCCGCCATTTTGGAGGTTGCCAAAGGATGTCTTAAAAGCATTTTTGGCGTAAAAATAACCAGTGGTTTTCTGAATTCTCTTTTTAATTGTCTTCTTAGTAGATGGAAGTGATTTGCCGGTGTTGAAGTATTAACAATCTGCATGTTTTGGTCCGCACATTGTTGTAGGAATCTTTCCATTCGTCCACTTGAATGTTCGGCTCCTTGTCCCTCATAACCGTGTGGTAATAACATTACTAAGCCAGATTGGGTAGCCCATTTGTCTTCACCAGCTGAAATGAATTGATCAACTACGATTTGAGCACCATTAAAGAAATCACCAAACTGAGCTTCCCAAATGGTCAATCCCTGAGGACAAGCTAAAGAATAGCCGTATTCAAAACCCAAAACACCATATTCACTTAAAAGCGAGTTGTAGATTGTGAATTTTGCCTGAGATTCTTCTAGTAAGTTTAAGGTTTCAACCTCTTCCTCAGTATCTTCAGTCTTAACAACTGCGTGTCTATGAGAAAAAGTTCCTCTTTCTACATCTTGACCGGAAATTCTAATGGGATGTCCCTCAATAAGTAGAGAGGCGTATGCAAGCATTTCAGCGCTTCCCCAATCTAAGGCATCACTATTAAAAGCCATTAATCTATCCTTGAATATTTTTCCAATTTTCCTGTAGTATTTATTGCCTTCAGGAAGTGTAGATAGCTTTATGCCTAGTTCTTGAAGTGCTTTGAGATTTACTTTGGTAGTAGGAGAAACATTGAAGTCTTTGCCATTACAATGGCGATAACCTTCCCATATTTCACTTAAGAAATCATGAACTAATGCTTTCTCAGATTGATTCGCTAAGTCAAATTCTTTTTCCAGATGCGAATTGTATGCATTTTCAATTTTTTTCGCTTCAATCTTATCCAAAATACCATCGGCTTCGAGTTGACTGAAGTAAATTTCTTTTGGGTTTGGATGTTTGGCAATTAGATTGTAAAGTTTCGGTTGGGTAAATTTAGGTTCGTCCCCTTCATTATGCCCGAATTTTCTGTAGCATAAGAGGTCAATAAAAACATCTCTATGGAATTGTTGTCTATATTCCATAGCAATTTCAACCGCTGTTAATACCGCTTCAACATCGTCTCCATTGACATGAAAAACGGGACTTAGCGTTGTTTTGGCAACATCTGTACAGTAAGTTGAAGACCTGCCATCTAGATAGTTCGTAGTAAAACCAACCTGATTGTTTACAACAATATGTATCGTTCCTCCTGTTCTGTATCCATCAAGCTCTGCCATTTGAATCGTTTCATAGACAATTCCTTGACCGGCAATAGCCGCGTCTCCGTGAATGAGGACAGGACAAACCTTTTGTTCGTCTTTATAGATGTGGTCGATTTTTGCTCTTGCTATTCCTTCTACGACACCATTGACTGCTTCGAGGTGAGAAGGGTTAGGGGCAAGTGTTAAGCCAACCTTTTTTCCACTATCAAGAGTAATATTTGAGGTGAATCCTTGATGGTATTTTACATCACCGTCAAAAGTAGTTTCAAAATCAAATTCTTTCCCTTCAAATTCCGCAAAAATATCTTTAGGTCTTTTTTTGAAGATGTTAGTCAGGGTGTTGAGACGGCCACGATGCGCCATTCCCATGATAAAATTCTCAACCCCAAGTTCCGATCCTTTTGTGATTAATGTCTGCAGCGCAGGGATTAATGATTCGCCTCCTTCAATGGAGAACCTTTTCTGCCCGACAAATTTTTTTCCAAGGAACGATTCAAACCCATGTGTATGAATCAGTGATTCAAAAAGTTTAAGCTTGCGCTCTTTATTAAAAGTAGGTCTATTTTTGATTTCAATTTTATTCCTAAACCATTCTGTCCTTATTGGGCCTCGGATATACATGAATTCAATTCCGATTGATTGACAATAGGTCAATTCTAAATGCTCGATAATTTCTTTTAGTGTTGCAGGTCCTATATTTACATCCTCACCAGCCTGAAACACTGTGTTTAAGTCTTTCTCAGTTAATCCGAAGTTTTCAAAAGATAAATCAGGGGAATATTTTCGTCTTTCACGAACAGGATTCGTTTTTGTGAAAAGGTGGCCTCTTGTTCTGTATCCGTTAATGAGATTAAGAACCTTGAACTCTTTTTGAAAGTTTTCAGGGATTTCATCTGTCGACTCAAAATTTGTTTGTGCAAATTCAAATCCTTCAAAGAATTTTTTCCATCCAATGTCGACACTCTCCGGGTCGTTCAGGTATTGCTTGTATAAGTAATCAATAGCAGTGGGGTCTGCATTGCCTATATATGAAGTTTTATCCATTAAAATCAGAATGTTTACTACACAACAAAGTTATGAATTTCCTCAATCTGAGCACAAGGATGTGTAATTAAATTGCATTTCGAAAGTAAAACGAATTAAATGCCATAAAAAAAGGGCCCGCAGGCCCTTTAACATTTAGGTTTAATTTTATTTTTTTACAAATTGTTTTACTGTAAATCCCTGTGAGGTTGCCATTCGCACTTGATAAACACCACTAGCAAAGTCTATAAGGTTTACAATATTAATCTTACTTGGATTCAAAGCCGTCTCATAGATAATTTTGCCTGTGATATCTGTAATTGAAATTAGCGTAGATTCGCTTGATGTTTTTGACGCATCAATGATAAGTTCACTTTGAGCTGGATTCGGATAAAGCATAACTTGTCCTTCAGAAAAGCTATCAACTCCGGTTGTGCCCCCTGTAATATTGACACTATAATCTTCAACTTCACCGTATGTACTTTCACCACACGCTTCAATTGCTCCATCTGGTGAATATGAAATTCTTGCACGCATTGCAACTGCTCCTGTTGAAGCATTGTTTGGAACAGTAAATGTAAATTCATTACTCCATCCCGCAGCAACTAAAACATAACCTACTTGCTCTCCTGCATCATCAAAATCTAAATCATCATTGAAATCAATCCAAACTGCGATTTCATCATCTGTATATGCGGAACCAATATTCGTGCCTACAGCTGGAACTACTGTTACGGTGTAGCTTCCTCCTTGAGCAAGGGTAGTCGATGTGGATAAGTAATTTCCATAACCTCCGCTTGAGCAATCTGATGAGTTATCGATTGTGTTTAAGGTTACATTTGCAATGTATTCATCACATGCCGCGCCATTCCCTTCACAAGGAGCTGATGCTTCTTCCACAATAATGTAGTTGGATTTAGTCTCTGAGTCAGAGCCAAGAGAATTTGATGCTGTCAAAGAGACAGTGTATTGACCTACAGTGTTAAAGGTTACTTGTGGATTTTGAGAAGATGCTGATGAGCCACCCGCATAAGCCCAACCCGAAGTTGGAGAAATTGACCAAGTCCATGCAGTAGGAACGCCACTTGTTATATCGCTAAAATTTACCGTTGTTCCTGGTGAAACACTTGTAGCACTTGCTGAAAAATCTGTTGAAGGGGCACTCGGCGCCGAACATGGATCAGAAGAACCATTAAGGGTTGTTAAATTTGAATTTGTCGGGTCTAGCCAAGGCTTGAGTTTTTCGTTATTTGCTGACCCATTTGAAGTCCAGTGGTATGACATTTTTCCATATAGGTCTGGAGAAGTTTGGTTGGTGCAAAAGGAGCTTCCTCCTGTAAGTGTGCCTATAATTAAACCACTATTGTTAAATAGTGGAGATCCTGAGGACCCACCTTCAGTAACCCCATGCCCATTTGAATTTGAGGACCAAGACATTTGCCAATGAGAACCACTTGCAGATCCCCATGATGTACTTTGCGTATTTCCATTAAAGGTTGATATTTTCTTAATATCTCCTGCAGGGTGGTGAATACCGGCCCCTCCTTGAGACGCAGAAGATGCCGCCTTCCATCCATTCCAATATGCACTGAAGTTAGACGATTTTAAGGCGTTGATAACAGTAGATTCATTATTGGCATTTCCGAGTTGAAGTAATAAAAAGTCAGAACCAGAGTTCCCACCACCATCATCAGAATCTGAGAGTCTGACACATCCTGTAATATAGTGATCATCTAAAGTTCCTGCCGAGGAAGGATTATTACAGTTAGGAGATTCGTACCTAAAGTAAAAACGCCACTGGTTCATATTGCTTGCACTGGTGCTTACACCACAATGTAAGGCTGTCAAAAAATAGGGTTTGCAATTTTGTGCTGTATTATTGACTAAAGAACCGGTGCACCATCCAGCGCTTCCGCCTTCTACAATATAGATTCTAGCAACACCATCTTTTTCATCTTGCCATGAGTCACCAACAGGAGAACAATTTACATTTACTTCGCAAGACTGAGATTCGTTTATTTTTTGAGTATTTGGATTACCTGTTGCTCTATAATTATAGACAACGCGGTCTATCTCAATTTCACTCGATTGTGTATTTGCAGGTTCGTGAATGGTCAATATTAAATCATCTCCAAAGCACAAGGCCGCATTTTGCATTCTGTGTGCAAGGTTGTCTTTACTCGTCATTAATTTGTGAACAAGAACACCGTCTATATTTCTTACAGTTAGGGATGTTTCTCCGAATAATTGAAAATCTGAAAATAGGAAGCTCAAGGCTTCTGCACCTGTTGATTTAACACGTAAATTCCAAGTTCGAGAACCATCGTTATAAGAGGTCCAAGTTCCGCTCGAATTTGGGTTTATGTTTGTTGCGATTGTTGCGCCAATTCTATACAACTCTCCATTTTTTTCACGCGCATCGTCTTCTTGATGTATCTGTTCAAGATTAGGTGCGTTGAGTGTTAAGGTAGAAATCGTTTTAAGATTTTCGAAAGGTTGAGAAATAAGAACCTTTTCTTGAGCGAGTATATTGAGCGATACTACTGCACAAAAAATAAGTGTAAAAAAGTTTTTCATAGGTTTGTTTTAGTTTTAGACGATGGTTTTAAGGAATTCCTCCTATCGTTCAGTTTTGTTAATTTTACCAAACAAATATAAGTGATGTAATTCAAAATTAAAAATGCCTAGAATTTGCCTTATCGAAGATGAAGAAAGTCTAGTTGAGTTGATTAAACTCAACTTAGAATTGGAGGGGTTTGATGTGCTCGTTTTTAGCAATGGCAAATTGGCTATTGAGCATGTTGGGGATATTATTAATTGTGATCTCGTTGTTTTAGATGTCATGCTTCCCGAGAATAGTGGTTTTGATGTTTGTAAGGAAATTCGAGTTAAAAGTCAAGTACCAATATTGTTTTTGTCTGCCAAAGGTATCGCCGCTGATCGCATACACGGATTAAAGCTAGGAGCAAATGATTATCTTCCAAAACCGTTTGATTTAGAAGAGCTTATTTTACGCATTCAAAATCTTTTGCCATCAGAAAGCCCAACAAAATCGGATGATAAGATTTTTGTAATAGGAACGAAATCAATTGATTTTACGAGCTATGAACTCTTAGATATTATTACCGGCTCAAAACATATTTTTTCAAAAAGGGAAATAGAGCTTCTTAAGCTTTTTCGTGCATCAGAGGGGATCGTTGTTTCAAGAGACGAAATTTTAGATAAACTTTGGGGTAAGGATAATTTTCCGACTTCTCGAACAATTGACAATTATATACTTACTTTTAGAAAACTATTTGAACCTCATCCTAAAAATCCGATTTATTTCCACTCCATCAGAGGCGTAGGATATAAGTTTACATTGCAACGCTAATGATTCGCTTTATTCTTCTTTTTTTCATTTTACCTTTTATTGGTTTAGGTCAAGTTACAGGTTTGATTCAAGGCCAGAATGGAGAAAAGTTGAAGCCATTGTACGGCGCCAAAGTCAAGTTGTTAAGTTCAAAGTCAGGCGTCATAACGGAAGAGGACGGTCAGTTTGAGTTGGTTCTTCCGAGATTACTTCCAGATACTTTGGTTATAAGTGCCAGGGGTTATTTTTCAGATACGATTCCGGTAACAAAAGATGATCGCTTTACGGCCTTTAATATCGTTTTATTTTCACAGCAGTTATTGCCAGAGGTAATCGTAGATTATCGAAAAAAAACAACTTCAATCTCGAGATTAAAAGTGTTGCATGTCGAGGAACTAACTTCTGCTGAGTTGAGAAAGGCAGCCTGCTGTAATCTTTCTGAGTCTTTTGAAACAAATGCCTCTGTTGATGTAAACATGACAGACGCGGTATCAGGAGCCAAGAAAATACAAATGATGGGCCTTGAAGGGATTTATACTCAAATTCAATTTGAGAACATTCCTTACCTCCGCGGTATTGAAAGCTCTTTCGGTTTAGAAACGATTCCTGGTACTTGGATTGAGTCAATACAAATCACAAAAGGAACAGGAAATGTTGTTAATGGATATGAATCGATGGCTGGGTTAATCAACTTGGAGTTTCAAAAGCCTGATGAAATGGAACGTATCTTTGTAAATGCTTACCAAAATAGATTAGGCAGAAGTGAGTTAAACTTTCACTCAGGTATTGCGCTCAGCGATAAATGGTCAACTGGTATTTTCGGATTTGTGACTTCTCAATGGAATTCTGTAGATGAAAACAATGACGGTTTTCGAGATCTCCCGATAGGTAAAGGTTTTGCTTTAAATAACCGTTGGAGTTTTGAAGGTGAAAACATGGAAGCTAAATTTGGTGTAAATGCACATTTAGACGAAAAGCTAGGCGGTCAAATGAATACGGAGTTTAACAATTCTAATGAGGATTATGGTGTGTTACTTCAAAATGAGCATATTGACTTTTACACGAAGACCGGTTTTTTCGGAAAGTCTCCAGGTCAGTCTTTTGGTATTGTAAGCAATTGGAAATATCAAAAACTGAATGGTTATTTTGGCAATAGAAATTTTTATGGTTTAGAGAAACGGGGCTATTTAAACCTAATTTATGATGATATTATTAAGACAACTGACCACAAAATTAAACTAGGCGCGAGCTACACTTACATTGATATATTACAGTTGGTGGACTCAATAGACAATTCTCGAATTGAGCATATACCTGGGGTTTTTGGCGAGTACACCTACACAGGCTCTCGTATAACGTCTGTATTGGGTGTGCGATACGATTATCATCTGTTATTTGGCCAGCAATTTGTTCCGCGAGCGCATTTGAAGTATAAAATATCACCTCGAACAGACTTGAGACTGACCTCCGGGAAAGGTTGGCGTGTTCCTAATTATTTGATTGATAATGTCTCTCTATTAGCAAATTCATTCTCTTGGATACCTAATACTGAGATTGTGCCCGAGGTATCTTGGAATTTGGGAGGTTCTGTCTTTCAAGAGTTTCAGATATTCGATAATGAGGCGAGTATAACCGTAGATTATTATCGTACCTGGTTCGAGAATCAACTTGTTGTAGATAGGGAGTATGACATCATTCGTTTTCAAAATCAAAAAAATGAATCGTTCTCTAATAGTTTGCAAGCTGAACTTTCTGTTGAGCCAATAAATAATTTGACCTTGAGGATGGCCTACAAGTATTTAGATGTGAAGGCAAGATACGGAGGTGAGATTCAAAATAAGGTGATGATCCCAAGTCATAGAGGTTTTATGAATGCAGGCTATCAAACGCGGAATAAACGTTGGGAATTCGACATGACTTTATCTATATTTGGTAAGGCGCGACTTGCTGCATCCTCAAACTCAACTCAAGAATTCAGTGATGTGTTTCCAAAATTAAACGCTCAAGTTACGCATCGTTTAAAAAAATGGGAGTTCTATCTCGGAGGTGAGAATTTGACCAATTACAAACAAGAGAACCCAATTGTTGAACCGGAAAATCCATTTGGTTCCTCATTTGATGCAACAAGGGCATGGGGACCTATTATAGGTTATAATTTGTATTTTGGTATCCGTTTTGCTATAATTAAATCCAAACAAGAAAATGAAGAATAATATTAAGCCTTTATCGATCATCATTGTGATGATGATTTTTACCCTATTCACAGGTCAAATAAGTGCACAAAAATCAAAAACTATAGAATTCCATACTTCGGCGCAATGTGGCATGTGCAAGAACACTATAGAAGAAGCTATGAATTTTGAGCGCGGGATTCAATTTGTGGAGCTCAATATGGAAAACATGTTCCTAACTGTTGTGTATAAAACAAAAATTCACAACGAGGAAAGCGTTAAGAATCTAGTAGCTGAATTAGGTTATTCTGCTGGTGAGGTCAATGCAAATCAAAAGGCAATGAATGAATTGCCAAAATGTTGTCAGCCAGGCGCACACCTTTAGTTTTTTTGATTTCGTTTCGCTCAAAAATGTTTACCTTCGCCACCTAGTTAAAAGCAATGAGTGATTCAATCCAGCACGAATGTGGCATCGCCCTTATTCGTTTAAAGAAACCAATTCAGTACTTCATAGATAATTATGGCTCTGCCTTTTATGGTGTGAATAAGCTTCATCTATTGATGGAAAAACAACACAACCGTGGTCAAGATGGTGCGGGAGTTGCGAATATTAAGCTAGACATGCGTCCGGGAGAACGATATATTTCTCGTGTGCGTTCGGTTCAAAAAGCACCTATTCAAGACATTTTTGACCAAATCAATTTAAAGTTCAAGGATTTGTACGATGCTAACCCTGATTCAATTCAAGATGTTGACTTCTTGAAAAGAAATGTTGGTTTTACCGGAGAGCTTTTTTTGGGGCATTTACGTTACGGTACTTTTGGAAGAAATTCAAAAGAGAGCTGTCACCCCTTTTTAAGACAAAACAATTGGATTACAAGAAACCTTGTTGTTGCAGGTAATTTTAATCTGACCAATGTGGATGAGTTGTTTGATGTGCTTTTAAACGTTGGTCAACATCCAAAAGAAAAATCTGATACGGTTACGGTTCTGGAAAAAATAGGTCATTTTTTAGATGTTGAAAATGATGAGCTATACAACGAATTCAAATCAGAAGGTCTTTCTAATGATGAGGTATATGCCAAAATTGCGAATGAGATAGGCATTGAAAAAATCCTAAAGAAAGCAAGTGAAGATTGGGATGGTGGTTATACGATGGCAGGTTTATTGGGTCATGGGGATGCTTTTGTACTCAGGGATCCTTCGGGTATTCGCCCTGCGTTCTGGTTTGAAAACGATGAGGTCTGTGTCGTTGCCTCTGAGCGCCCGGCTATACAAACCGCATTTAATGTTCAAGTAGAAGACGTAAACGAATTGACTCCTGGCCATGCTTTGATTATCAAAAAGAATGGTGCTGTAAAAGAAACATTAATTAACGAGCCAAATGAACCAAGAAAGTGTTCTTTTGAGCGTATTTATTTTTCAAGAGGTTCGGATAAAGATATTTATACAGAACGAAAAGCGCTTGGTAAGCTTATTGTACCTCCAGTTTTGGAGACCATTAACCATGATTTAGACAATACGGTTTTCTCTTTTATACCGAATACCGCGGAAATATCTTTTTACGGCTTAGTGAAAGGATTGGACCAACATTTGAATGAAAAGAAAATTGCTCAAATTCAGGCATTGGGTTCAAATCCAACCGAGGAAGAAATTCAAAAAGTGATTCGTCAACGTGCGCGTATTGAAAAAATTGCAATTAAGGATGCGAAGCTTAGAACATTCATTACTCAAGACGATTCTAGAGATGATTTAGTTTCTCACATATACGATATAACTTATGGTGGTATTCGTGCGGACCAAGATAACCTCGTTGTTATTGACGACAGCATTGTTCGTGGAACGACTCTACGAAAGAGTATCTTCAAGATTTTGGATCGCTTGAAACCCAAAAAGATTGTAATCGTCTCTTCAGCACCTCAAATCCGTTACCCGGATTGTTATGGTATTGACATGGCGAAGCTTGGTGATTTTATCGCATTTAATGCGGCGATTGCATTGTTGAAGGAACGTGGAATGGAACAGGTTATAGAGGATGTTTACACAAAGAGCCTAGGTCAAATGGATCTTCCCAAAGAAGAGGTTATCAACTTTGTAAAGGAAATCTATTCTCCATTTAAACCTGAAGAAATCTCAGCAAAAATATCTGAATTATTGACGCCAAATGACATGAAATCCCCTGTGGAGATTGTTTTTCAATCGATTGAAAACTTGCATAAAGCATGTCCGAATAATACTGGGGACTGGTATTTTACGGGTAACTATCCAACGCCAGGTGGGAATAAGGTTGTAAACAAGGCTTTTATAAACTGGAAAGAAAACCGAAACGAAAGGGCTTATTAGTCAGAGTTGATTTAATCACATTCGATTTTATTACCCTCCTCGTCCCAGCATTCATTTTTGCCGGAGTTATTCAACCATTTTGCTTTTTTTTTGATTTGGCCATTTTCATACCAATAGGTTTGAACAATTTTACTTTTTTTAACTTGACGTGCTTCCCTAGACTTGATTTGCCCATTATCATACCATTCTTTGAATAAATGCTTAAATGGACCACCGGCAACCAAATCAATAGTCTTTTCTTTCGATAAAAGATTTCCATTTTTATGATAATATTTTATTTTCCAAGCACCGTCATACGAATCTATTTGTTCTGAATACAACCATCTTCTCTTTTTTTTATTGAGAGAAAATATTGCAACACCACTAATTCCATTCTCATACCAGATTCTACTTTTCCCAAGTCTTACACCGTTTTTCATACTAGTTTCATATTTGAGTTGGCCGTTGGATAATGTATCATAAATTATCCCAGTAACAGGTTCATCATTTTTTTTAAGCAGTACTGGCCCAATGTATTTGGTAACTGTATATTCATGCAGGGCTCTAGGAGAGGGCTCTTGAACATGCACCCATGGTCCTGTTGTTGTCTTAATATAGATCTCATCAACATGATACCTGTTCTGCCCAGTGGAGTTCAGAGAAAGCCCCATCATTAAGCAGTGTAATAAATATATCAAAAAGTTATTTTTCATCACGGTTTAAGCGAATTAGTTGTAAAGGAATGATTTACAATTTTGTCCGTGGCTCCTACTTGACTTTTCATAAAGGACTCAATTTTTTGTTTGAGTTCTTGCTGGTCTCCGAGTGTATTCATCTTTTCAGATAGCTGCTCGGCATTTTCAACTGCAAACCCGATCCCTCCATCAATAAAGCTTTGTGCTTCAGGGAACTTCTGATGATGCGGCCCAAAAAACACAGGAAGTCCATAAGCACCTGCCTCTAAGATATTATGTAGACTGCCAGAAAACCCACCTCCAATCAAAGCATAATCAGCATATTGATATGCAGATGACAACTGCCCCATGGTATCCAAAATGAGGATACGCTCGACATGTTCTTCGTTGAACTCAGTGTATCGAGTGACGGGCAGATCTAATAGTGTTTCTATGCGCGAAACATTTGATTTATTCACGTTGTGAGGGGCGATAATTACTTTGGTTTCGGGATTTGACACCAAAAATTCTTTGATAATTTTTTCTTCCGATGCCCAGGAGCTTCCTGCGATTAAAACCGGTCCTTGTGCCGTAAACTTTGACAAAATCGAATGGGTTGAGGCGTTGGCTTCTTTATTTAGCAAGACGTTGTCGTATCGGGTATCTCCGGAGACTTCTGTATTCCGAATCCCGATAGATTCGAGTAAAGATTTGGTCTCTTCATTTTGAACAAAAAAGTAATCTATATTTTTTAGAACGCGCGCAAAAAAGCCACCATATCCTTTGAAATAAATTTGGTTTTTGCGCAATAGTGTTGAAATCGATATCAGCTTAACGTTTGACGCGCGACATTCTAGAATAAAATTTGGCCAAAATTCATATTTCACAAAAATCGCAAGCTTTGGTTTCGCCTTTCGTATAAAAGTAAGGGCGTTTATTTTTGTGTCAAAAGGTAGGTAAAGTGCTTGGTCTACAGGATGTGTTCTTTTATCATAGTGCACCATGCCTGAAGGCGAGAAAAAGGTTACTAGAATAAAAGCATTTGGTGTATTGTTTTTGAGCGCATGCATTACCGGTAACCCCTGGTCAAACTCCCCAAGTGAGGCACAGTGAAACCAGATTACTTGCGCATCTTTTGGAATGTCTTCCAATTCGGAAATCCAGTTCTTCCGCCCTTCTAGGCCAATTCTGACTTTTTGATTGAATAGCGATATGATTCTCAGGAAAAGAATGAAAAAATGTATGCTTATTTGGTAGAGGACAGCCATTAGTCAAAGTAAAACTCTTGTGGTTGCCTTTTATAGATGGGAATTACCCAGCCCAATTTTACTCCAAATTGAAGATCAAGACGCGTTTCTGAGGGTACCGGTTCATCGGGGCGATCATAAAACAAGTCACGTCGATTTTTAGTCAGTCCTTGTTGCGCATATATTCCACCATAAAAATGATAGCCTCGTGATTCCGCCATGAAATTGTAGCCAATAAATTGATGAAAATTAATCCCAGTAGTGAGCCGATCATAGCCTTTTTTGTAGTCGAGTTCGAGCTGCGGAATAACTTGTTCATTGGTCTCGATTTTCATTTTATGTAATAGATAACCTACACCGCCATGAATAAAAACACCGGAGTTTGGGTTAGGACTTAAGACAGAAAAAACTTTTCCGAATGTGAGATTTGAACTAAACCCTCGAGGGAATACGACCACAGCTGCGATATCCCCATTGATATCTGTAATGTTTCCGTAGCTATCGGTAAGGTGGTCAAATACTTCTGTTAGTCTCACGGTGTTGCCAAAAAGAAAAGTTGAATTCAAGCCAAAAAATAAATTCCCTTTGGTTTTTACACCGGTCATTAGACCTACATGATTTAAAAAACCATAACGTTCTGCAAGCGCTCCAAATGTTCCATTTGCACCGTATTCAAAAGCCACCCAAGTTCGCAAATCAGGTGCATTAATGTCGGATTCTTGTCCATATATTCCCGATGTAGAGATGAGAAGAGAAAGTAAAATAAAGAGTGTCTTCATGCCTCACAAAAATACAAGCAATTTTCGTGCTTTTGAAAATACCGTCCAATGATTCTGTTTTTCTTTATTTTTCGCAATTAACATCACCAAAAGGAGCTTCAGATTTCATTGTTAATTGCTTATATTTGTTGTCGTTAATCGCAAAGATGAAAAAAATACAAATGGTTGATTTGGTTTCTCAATATGAAAAAATCAAATCAACCGTACTTCCAATAATTGAAGACATCATGTCGAAGGCTCAATTTATTAATGGCCCCGAGGTGTCAGCCTTTAAAAATGAGCTCCAGGATTATCTAGATGTTAAACATGTTATTCCATGCGCGAATGGGACGGATGCACTTCAAATTGCTCTGATGTCTCTTGGTCTAAAGCCTGGAGACGAGGTGATCACGCCCTCCTTTACATACATTGCAACGACGGAGGTGATCGCATTGCTTGGATTAAAACCAGTGTTTGTCGAAGTAGACCCTCAAACATTTTGTATTGATATCAAGCAACTTTCAGCTGTTCTTACCCCCAAAACAAAGGCGATTGTCCCTGTTCATCTCTACGGACAGTCTTCCGATATGGAGGGGCTTATGGAATTTGCAAATGCAAATGATCTTTATGTTGTTGAGGATAATGCACAAGCAATTGGTTCTTCGTACACTTTTAGTGGTGGAAATCAAAGGAAAACAGGAACGATTGGGCATATTGGATGCACTTCTTTTTTTCCGTCTAAAAATCTAGGTTGTTTTGGTGATGGAGGCGCAATTTGCACGAATGATGATGATTTAGCGGATAAACTGAAGATGATTGCCAATCATGGACAGCGTATAAAGTACCATCATGATCTTGTGGGTTGTAATTCGAGATTAGATAACCTTCAAGCTGGAGTTTTACGCGTAAAACTCAGATTATTGGATTCTTACATTGATGCTCGACGAAAAGCTGCAGCACAATATGACGAAGCTTTTGCGGATAATGAGCGCATAACCATCCCTTATCGTTCATCAAGTTCAACGCATGTATTTCATCAATATACAATGAAACTTAATGGTGTTAATCGAGATGAGGTTCATGAGGCACTAGCCTCAAAGGGAATTCCTTCGATGATTTATTATCCAATTCCAGCGCATAAGCAAAAAATGTTTGCTCATTTTAATTTGCAATGTACGCTTCCCGAGACTGATTTATTGACGACTCAAGTATTGTCTCTTCCGATGCATACAGAACTTCAAGAAGATCAAATGAAATTTATTATTAATTCAGTGCTAGATTGCATTAAATAACAAAGAATGAAGAAGATAACTGTTGTTGGTACGGGTTATGTCGGTCTTGTTACAGGCACTTGTTTTGCTGAAACAGGCAATGATGTGCTCTGCGTCGACATTGATGTTAATAAAGTTGAGATGATGCGGCAAGGTAAAGTTCCGATTTATGAACCTAACCTGGATACCTATTTTGAAAGAAATATTTCTGCAGGGCGCTTAAATTTCACGACTTCATTAAAGGAAGGTGTTGATCATGGAAATATTATATTTTTAGCACTGCCGACCCCTCCTGGTGAAGATGGTTCTGCCGACCTGTCTTATATTCTTAACGTCGCTGATCAGCTTGGTGTGCTTATGCAAGATTATAAGGTGGTTGTGGATAAAAGTACAGTTCCTGTTGGGACAGCTGAAAAAGTCCATGACGCAATTGCAAAGAAAGCAACTGTTGATTTTGCTGTGGTTTCAAATCCAGAATTTTTAAGAGAAGGCTTTGCCGTTTCGGATTTTATGAGGCCGGATAGAGTTGTAATCGGAACCCAGGACGAAAGAGCGATGAAAGAAATGAAGCGTTTATATCAGCCTTTTGTTCGACAGGGGAACCCAATATACTTCATGGATGAAAAGTCAGCCGAATTGACTAAATATGCTGCAAATTCTTTTCTTGCAACAAAAATCACCTTCATGAATGAAGTTGCTAATTTTTGTGAATTAGTGGGAGCGGATGTAGACAATGTTAGAGTGGGTATTGGATCTGATACAAGAATCGGAAAGCGTTTTTTATTCCCAGGGATAGGTTACGGTGGGTCATGTTTTCCAAAAGATGTTCAAGCGCTCGTGAAATCGGGAGTTGAAAATGGATTTCAATTTCAGATTCTTGACGCGGTCACGAAAGTGAATCATGATCAGAAAACAATTCTTTATCCTAAGATTAAAAATTACTTTAGAGGTGACTTGAAAGATAAGAAAATCGCGATTTGGGGGCTGTCTTTTAAACCTGATACCGACGATATTCGTGAGGCTCCTGCACTATACATGATAGAAAAACTACTTGAGGGAGGGGCAAAGGTTATAGCACACGACCCAGAAGCAATGGAAAATGTAAAAGCACATCCCATAGGTAAGAAAATATCATTTTCTGATAATGAATATGAAGCAGTCTCAGGAGCCGATGCTTTATTAATCTGTACGGAATGGGGTCTTTATAGAAATCCTGACTTTGAAAAGATGAAGGCGCTTCTAAACGATACTGTGATTTTTGATGGAAGAAATTTATTTGATGTTCAAGAAATGAATCAAAGGGGTTATTTTTACTCGAGTATTGGAAGGAATTTAAATTTTTAGTTGTGAAGTCAATTTTAATTACCGGAGCAGCTGGGTTTTTAGGTTCTCATTTATGTGATCGGTTCGTAAAAGAGGGCTATCATGTAATTGGCATGGATAATCTTATTACGGGACGTATGTCGAATATTGACCATCTGATGAAACGTTCAAGTTTCGAATTTCACCATCACGATGTAACTAAACATATTCATATTTCTTGTGATTTGGATTATATTCTCCATTTCGCCTCTCCCGCAAGTCCAATAGATTATTTAAAGATTCCAATTCAAACATTGAAAGTAGGCTCATTGGGAATTCATAATTGTCTCGGTCTCGCAAGAGTAAAAAAAGCTCGGGTTTTAATCGCGTCCACATCTGAGGTGTATGGAGATCCTAGTGTGCATCCACAGCCAGAAAGTTATTGGGGCAATGTGAATCCAGTAGGTCCACGTGGTGTTTATGATGAAGCTAAAAGATTTCAAGAGGCAATGACCATGGCTTACCATACGTTTCACGGAGTGGAAACGAGAATTGTGAGGATTTTCAATACCTATGGTCCAAGAATGCGATTGAATGATGGGCGCGCGCTCCCTGCTTTTATTGGACAGGCTTTGAGGGGAGAGGATTTGACTGTTTTCGGGGATGGTTCTCAGACAAGGTCTTTTTGCTTTGTTGGCGATTTAGTAGAAGGCGTTTATCGTCTGTTAAAAAGTAATTACACCCAACCTGTCAATATTGGCAATCCATCAGAGATTTCTATTTCCCAGTTTGCAGAGGAAATTATTAAATTAACCGGGACTGCACAAAAAGTCATTTATAAAGATCTTCCAGTTGATGATCCAAAGCAAAGGAGACCGGATATCAGTCTCGCTAAATCCTTATTGGATTGGTCACCGAAAGTATCTCGGGAGGAGGGTTTAAAGATTACCTATGAATATTTTAAATCACTTTCGAAGGAAGAACTATTTAAAAAGGACCATATGAATTTCGATAAATATAATGTTCGATGATGGATTATTTTGCACATGAAACTGCTGTTGTTGATATGGGTTGCTCCATTGGAAAAGGAACAAAAATCTGGCATTTTTCCCACATTATGCCTGATTGTAGCATTGGGGATGGCTGCAGCATTGGTCAAAATGTTGTTGTTTCACCCTCTGTAATTCTTGGTAAAAACGTTAAAGTTCAAAACAATGTCTCCATTTACACAGGTGTAGTTTGTGAGGATGACGTTTTTTTGGGTCCTTCAATGGTTTTTACAAATGTTGTTAATCCAAGAAGCGCTGTGAATCGAAGAGGTACATACGCTAAGACGATTGTAAAAAAGGGTGCAAGTATAGGCGCAAATGCAACGATTGTTTGTGGGCATGATATAGGTGAATTTGCATTTGTAGGTGCTGGTGCGGTAGTTACAAAAACAGTTCCCGCATATGCTTTAGTTATAGGTAATCCAGCGCGGCAGATAGGCTGGATGAGTGAATACGGTCACCGACTTGAGTTTAATAATGAAGGGGAAGCGATATGCCAGGAAAGCAATGAAGTTTATTCTTTGATTGATAACAAGGTGAATAAAAAATAAACATGGAGAAAAAAGTAAAATTTGCCGTCGTTGGTGCAGGCCATATAGGGAAGCGTCACGCTGAAATGATTAAACGAGAACCTGAGGCGGAATTGGTGGCCTTAGTGGATTGCCGTTCTCAAGAAGAATGTGATGCTTCACGCTTTGAGGTTCCTTTTTTTTCAAGTATTGATGAATTACTGGGTGGTGACTTGGAAATAGATGTAGTAAATATTTGTACACCAAATGGTCTTCATGCAGGTCAATCCTTAAAGGCGCTTGCGAAAAAGAAGCATGTCGTTTGTGAAAAGCCAATGGGTTTATCCAAAGACAACTGTGAGAAAATTATATTTAAAGCATTGCAAGTATCTCGGCAAGTTTTCTGTGTGATGCAAAACCGGTATTCTCCGCCTTCAGAGTGGATCAAATCTATTGTTGAAGAGGGCATCTTAGGTGAAATATTTATGGTTCAGTTAAATTGCTACTGGAATCGAGATGACCGTTATTATAAAAAAGGGGGGTGGAAAGGCACATCAGATTTAGATGGTGGAACTTTATTTACACAGTTTTCTCATTTTATTGATATTATGTATTGGCTGTTTGGAGATATAGATAATATTGAAGGTAAATTCAAAGACTTTACGCATAAAAACTCCACTGATTTTGAAGATTCCGGGATGGTGAGTTTTGATTTTATTAACGGGGGTATGGGGTGCTTGAACTATTCCACCTCTGTTGCCAATCAAAATTTAGAATCATCCATGACCATAATAGGTAAGAACGGAAGTGTTAAGATCGGAGGGCAATATATGAATGAGGTTGAAATATGTAATATTAAAGATTACGAAATGCCAGAACTAAAGCCCTCGAACCCTGCTAATGATTATGGACCTTACAAAGGTTCAGCTGCAAACCATAATTATGTAATTTCCAATGTTATTGATAGTGTGAAAGGTAGAACGTCGCCTACAACAAATGCTTTAGAAGGTCTAAAAGTGGTTGAAATAATAGAAAGAATATACAAAGTGAAAAACGAAAATAAGAAAAGAGATGAGTGATTTGATCTATGATAGAATGTTAAAAGGAGAGTCAAAACTTGCCGTAATCGGCTTGGGTTATGTTGGTTTACCTATTGCTTTAGATTTTGCACGAAAGATTAAGGTTGTCGGCTTCGATATCAATCAAGAACGCGTCGATTTAATGAAAAACAATGTCGATCCCAGTAATGAGCTTGAAACCAAAGACTTTGAAGGTTGCGATATTTTATTTACTGCAAATATCGATGACCTTAAAGATGTTGAGTTTTTCATTGTTGCCGTACCAACACCTATAGACGATGCAAATTTACCTGACTTAACGCCTTTACTAGGTGCGAGTAAGACGGTTTCACAAGTTTTAAAGAAGGGGGATTATGTAGTCTATGAATCTACGGTTTATCCAGGATGTACCGAAGAAGATTGTATTCCTGTACTTGAAAAAGGATCAGGGTTGAAGTTTCAAGATGATTTTAAGGTTGGTTATTCTCCTGAAAGAATAAATCCAGGAGATAAAGTTCATACTTTACAAAATGTTGTTAAGGTTTCCTCAGGATGTTGTGCTGAATCTTCAGAAGAAATAGCTAAAACTTATGAACTAGTTGTTGGTGCAGGAGTTCATAGGGCACCAAACATCAAAGTGGCTGAAGCTGCAAAAATAATTGAAAACACACAGAGAGATGTCAATATTGCATTGATCAATGAGCTTTCTATTATTTTTAATAAACTTAATATCAACACATTTGATGTTTTAGAAGCTGCAGGTACAAAATGGAATTTTTTAAAGTTTTCCCCGGGTTTGGTGGGTGGCCATTGTATCGGTGTTGATCCATATTATCTTACACACAAAGCCCAGCAGGCGGGTTATCATGCAAAAGTAATTACGAGTGGTCGATATGTTAATGATTCAATGGGTTTTTATATTGCCAAACAAACGGTTAAAAAGATACTAGCTCAGGGCAAGCATATTCAAGATGCGAAGGTATTGGTGATGGGTGCAACATTCAAAGAGGACGTTTCAGATATTAGGAACTCAAAGGTTATTGATATTGTAAATGAACTAAAATCATTTCAAGTACAAGTAGACTTGGTTGACCCTCATGCAAGTTCGGTAGAAATGGAACATGAATATGGTATCCCTTTAGCTTCAGAAATCTCTAAAGATTATGATGCTGTTATTGTTGCTGTAAATCATGCTGTTTATATCAAACATGATGAGGCTTATTTCCAATCCTTATTAAAGGATAAAAACGGTGTATTTGTCGATGTAAAGGGGGTTTTTAAGGGTCAGATGCATGATTTAGAATATTGGAGCCTATAATATGAGTAAACGAACGATTTTAATTACTGGAGGAGCGGGATTTATAGGTTCACATGTCATAAGAAGATTTGTAAATAATTATCCGAACGATACGATCATAAATGGCGACGCCTTGACTTATGCCGGAAACTTGGAGAATTTACGTGATATTGAGGCGGCTCCAAATTATGTATTTGAAAAGCTTAATATAACAGATAATGCTGCTGTTCGTTCCGTTTTTGAGCGTTTTAAGGTTTCTCATGTCATTCATTTGGCTGCAGAGTCTCACGTCGACCGATCTATTGAAGGGCCAATGGAGTTTGTGCTTTCAAATGTAGTGGGTACTGTCAATTTATTAAATGCGGCGAAAGAGTTTTGGACTTCAGGGGAACATGTTTTTCATCATGTTTCAACAGATGAGGTTTATGGTTCATTAGGTGACCAAGGGCTATTTACTGAGGACACATCTTATGACCCTAGAAGTCCATATTCAGCTTCGAAGGCGTCATCTGATCACTTTGTACGAGCTTATTTTCATACTTATGGATTGCCAATCAAAATATCGAATTGTTCCAATAACTATGGAAGTCATCATTTCCCTGAGAAATTGATTCCACTTATGATTCATAATATTCTGAATAAAAAGGCGCTTCCTATTTATGGTAAAGGAGATAATATTCGCGACTGGTTATGGGTCGAAGATCACGCCAGCGCAATAGATGCGATTTTTACAAGTGGTCGTCTCGGAGAGGCTTATAACGTTGGTGGTCTAAATGAATGGACAAACATAGAACTGGTTCGTTTCTTGTGTCGTTTGATGGATGAAAAATTGGGCAGAAAAGAAGGAGAATCAGAGCAATTGATTACCTATGTAAAAGACCGCGCTGGTCATGATAAACGTTATGCCATTGATGCGACAAAGCTAGAAGAAGAACTTGGCTGGAAACCATCTATTACTTTTGAGGAGGGTCTCTCTAAAACGGTAGATTGGTATTTAGAAAATAAGAGTTGGGTTGAACAAGTTACAAGTGGTTCTTATAAAGATTATTATCAGAAGATGTATAGTGATCGCAAATAATGGGTTTTTTTGCAAACATATTTAAAAAGCAAGAAAAGCTCGAGCCTTTTGATATCGGTAGGCTTAAAGTTGATATCCATTCTCATTTAATACCAGGTATTGACGATGGTGCACAAGATATGGATCAAGCTATTGCCATGCTTGCGAAATTCGAACGTTTAGGCTTCAAAAAGGTAGTTACCACGCCTCATGTGATGACAGATTCTTTTCCGAATACAAATAAAATCATTTTGGATGGGCTTGAGGCATTAAGGAATGAAGCAAAGAAATCTGGCTTGAAGATCGAAATAGATGCCGCCGCTGAATATTATTTTGATGAGACCTTAATGCCAAAAATTGCGAATAAGGAGCTTTTAACTTTTGGTGACAATTATGTTCTTGTTGAGTTTGCATTTCATTCAAAACCTCAATTTTTAGAGCAACTATTTTTTGAATTAAAAGCAAAAGGTTACCGTCCTGTCGTAGCTCATTTTGAGCGTTATATGTACTATTTAGGCGCCATAGATAAGGCTGAAGCGTGGCGTAAAAACGGCGTAAATATTCAAATTAATCTTAATTCTTTGTCAGGTCAATATGGTCCGGAAGTAAAAAAGCAAGCGGAAAGACTAATCGATGCTGGAGCCTTTGATTTCGTTGGTACCGATTGTCATCGTATTGAACACTTGATATTACTTGAGGAAAACCTCACCAATCCATATATTCATAAAATCGGAAATTACTTGGTGAAAAATTTAGTGATTTGAGGCTTTATCTATTGCGACATGCAGATGCCTCATCTTCATCTAAGGGAGATTTTCAACGGGAATTATCCAAAAAAGGAATCGCTCAATGTAAAGCTTTAAGTGGTTTTTTATCACCAAAAATAAAAGAAGACGCAGTAACCATTCATAGTTCAGCTTCACAAAGAACGAGGCAGACACATTCGTATGTTTTTGATACATTAAATACAACATTCCATCAAACTCTTTATTTGGCTACAGCACAAGACCTGCTTCAATTTATATGCGGGCTAAATACGACAAGAAATATTATTTTGTTGGGGCATAATAATGGGCTTTCTAATTTCGCGAGTTATTTAACAGGAATTTCTGTTGGGATGCAAACAGCATCTTGTTTAGCACTAGAGTTTTCATGTGAGCAATCGAATATGATTTCTAAAGGGACGGCGGAAATAATAACCTTTTATAGATGTCAAATAAGTTAATTGCCCTATTTTTAATCCTCAGCTATGCTCAAAAATGAATTAGAAAAACGATTTGCTGCACTTCACCCGTTATCACAGGACGGAGAAGATTATTTTTTTATTCCAAAACCCGATGATACAGCCTGTAATATATTGATGACCTCGGGCCTTAACGAATATGGGATGCCTACACAAGTTTCGACTAAATCCTTAGTACATAAAGAACTTTATTTTTTATTGCCCGAATATTGGGTTGTTGCAGATATAGAAAAAGAGCAATTTCAGTGGTTGTTTCAAACTTTGCGGAAACTTAAGAAGCACGTGATTGAAAAGAAAACTTGGTTTGCAGAGGGTCATACCATGCGTGCGAATGAAGAAGGGAAACAATTATCAGATCAAATGAAACAAACATATTTAATGTTGAGTGATCCTGTTTTTTTAGAAAAAGAATTGGCGCCAATGTTCGTTGATTCAAGGGACGTGAGCTTTTTATCAGTTGTTCCAATTTTTCGTAATGAATTTCAGCATAAACAAGCATTTGGAACGGATAAACTCATTTCGCTTTTTGAAACCTATCAGGTGACCGAGCGACTTGACGAATACAGAACGAATTTAGTTAAATCCCGCTGGAGAAGAATTTTTGGATAATGAAGCAGGACAATCTTAAAGCACATGTTGCGCTGTTTCTTGTGAATGTATTGTATGGTGCGGGTCATCTGTTGGCAAAGGGTGTAATGCCGCAGTTCTTATCTCCACCTGTATTTATATTTTTAAGGGTCTCAGGTGCAGTGCTCTTTTTTTGGGTCCTTTCTCTTTTTATTAAAAAAATAAAAATAGCTAGAGCTGATCTACCCAGATTTTTAGCTTGTGGTTTATTCGGGGTTGCCTTGAATCAGATGTTCTTTTTTCATGGATTAAACTTGTCTTCTTCAATAAATTCAGGGATTATAATGAGTATGAATCCAATAATGGTAGCTGTTTTATCTTTTTTTCTTGTGAAGGAAAAGCCATCTTACCTGCGTTCCATAGGTGTACTTATTGGTGCGATTGGCGCAATATTACTCACGTTAAAAGGCTCCGTGCAGGCCGGGGAATCTACGCTTGGCGACATCTTTCTTTTCATTAATGCGATTTCTTATGCCTTTTACTTGGTTTTGGTTAAACCCTTAATGTTAAAATATGCGCCGATAACAGTTATAACTTGGGTCTTTACATTCGGGCTCTTATTTATTTGTCTTTATCCGCCAACAATTCAAGAATTAGTGCAAACAAGTTTTTCTGGTTTTCCAAATGCGATTTACATTAAGATTGCCTATATCATCGTAGGTGTTACCTTCTTGACCTATCTTCTGACGATATACGGCTTGAAATTCTTGAGTGCTACGGTCTCGAGTTCCTACATATATTTTCAACCGGTTCTCGTCATATTATTTGCATTTTTATTTTCGTATATCGGTTGGTCCGAAGATTATACAGATACAATTACCCTTCAAAAGTTGGGATATATGCTGCTTATTTTTGTGGGGGTATATCTTACTTCAAGAACATCAAAAAAACGACAATGACAAAACAACTCGTTATTCATTTTATTATTGGTTTAAATATTATTTCAGTAGTTGCTCAAAAAAGAGGGATCGAAGCTCAGGATTACAAGACATGGAGGTCTATTTCATCCAGTTCCATATCAAATGATGGAACTTTGATTGGATATGAAACAAAACCACTAGAAGGAGATCCAACAATGTATATCCGCAGGGAATTACCAAATTCCAAACAATTTGTACTTGATTCTTTTGAGCGGGGAACGGATATTTATTTTAACAAAAAAAGTAAACTCGCTGTTTTTCGAATTGTACCAGGATATGACACCATTCGTTCGCTGAAGCTGAAAAAAGTAAAGAATAGTAAATGGCCAAAAGATTCGCTTTGTATTATCGATAATAACGAGAAAACAATAGTAAAAGTACCCAAGCTTAAAAAGTTTCATTTGTCAGCAAAGGGAAATACTTTTTGTTATCTGTATCAGCGTTCAACTAAGAAAGGAAGTCCGTGGCATTTATTTTCTAAACACAAACCTCAAAAGCACGAAAATGTTCTTAGGGTATATACAAAGTATCCGGAAATTTTACTAGAAATAGAAGGGGTTTCTGATTTTATTTTATCTGAAAATGGAATGCGCTTGGCTATTCTTAAGAAGGCTAAATCTGAAAAGTCATTTAGTGTTTTTATTTTTGATTTAAGATCTAAAAATCCAGTTCGTGAATTTGATGCGGCTCAGAAATTCAAGCTTTCTGCGTGGTCTGAGTCTGGTGACAAGTTCGCTTTCTTTCAAAATCAGGATTCAAGTCTCGAGAATTATGAGTTGCATGTTTATGACTTGAGTAAAAATAAATCAACGGTGATAGGAGCTTCGTTTATTGAAAACGCCGGATTTAAGGATAGCTTGCCCTCTATTTATCAGACGCCAAAGTTTTCTAAAAACGGACGGTTTTTGGTGTTAGGTATGTCAAAGCGATTAACCGAGGAGCCAAAGGATTCAATATTAGAATCGGAGAAGGCGCATGTGGATGTTTGGCATTATTTAGACTTAAAGATTCAGCCCCAGCAGCTCAAAGAAGTAAAGCGAGAAAAAAAGAAATCAAACTGGTTTGTCTATAATTTTGATGCTCTTGAATTAAATAGATTAAATAACGACACTTTAGCACTTAGTTTTGAGGAGGACTTTGAGAACCGTTACCATTTGGCGAGGTCTTATGAAGCTTATGCTATTTCATCTCAATGGAGTTACCCATGGTCAAGAGACCTATACCGTTTGGATATAGAAACACAAAAAAGAGATCTTGTTGCTACCAATGTTCTTTTTGGCGGCGCACTTTCTCCTAATGGTGAAGTCTATACCTATTTCGATCCGATTCAATCACAGCATATGGCGCTTAACATAGAGCTTCAGGATACCATTTGTTTAACTTGTGGTATCGATTCTATAAAATGGGCAAGAGATAAAAATGGATTACCGGCACTCGCAGGTCCTGAGCAGATTTATGGCTTTTCAAGAGATATGTGTTATTATTTTCAGTCTCGGAGAGACATCTGGTTTTATGATTTTAAAACGAATAGTCTACAATGTCTAACGAGTTATGAAGGAAAGGCAAGAAACATTAAACTTTCTCTTCGAAAGAAGGAAACAGACAGTCTATATGTAGATCTGGAAAACGCATACATCTCAGGATTTAATAAAGTGAATAAGGGACTTCATATATTTGAATTACGCCTTCATGAAGGGCATTATGATCTCATTGAAAACTTAGTATCTCCTCATAAATTATTGAGTCTAGATTGGGCGAATGAAGCCGATAAAGTATTGATCAGAAGAAGTACTGTAAACGAGTATCCCGATCTTTATTTAGGAGATTCAGGATTTAAGAATCTCGAACGTATTTCGGATGTAAACCCGCAACAGAAAGACCTTAAATGGTCTACTGTAGAGCTTGTTTCTTGGAAGAGTTATGATTCTGTTCAATTAGAAGGACTCGTTTATCTTCCCGAAGATTATGACAATGCCAAAAGATACCCAATGCTTGTCTATTATTATGAACTGAATGCTGACAATCTTCATCGTTACCGTTCCCCGCGCCCTTCGGCGAGTATAATAAATCCTGTTGAATGCGCTTCAAACGATTATATCGTTTTTGTTCCAGATATTAGATATAGAATTGGTTACCCCGCAAGGTCTGCTTATGATGCGGTGATGAGTGGAACCGATTTCATGCTCAAAAATTATGCGGTAGATTCGTTAAAAATGGGTTTGCAAGGTCAAAGTTGGGGTGGGTATCAAACCGCACAACTCATTACGATGACAGAGCGGTATGCTGCCGCAATGGCTGGTGCTCCAGTGAGTAATATGTTCTCTGCATACGGAGGGATTCGATGGGGTTCAGGATTGAATCGACAATTTCAGTATGAAGCAACGCAAAGTAGGATAGGGCAAACCATTTGGGAGGCGCCAGAGTTGTATTATGAAAACTCGCCAATCTTCCATCTTCCTAAAGTCACAACACCTTTATTAATCATGCATAATGATGCAGATGGGGCTGTGCCATGGTATCAAGGTATTGAAATGTATAACGGAATGCGTAGACTCGGAAAGCCCTGCTGGATGTTGGTTTACAATAAGGATGGCCACAATTTGAAGAAATTACCGAACAAGTATGATTTAAGTAAACGAATGGGTCAATTTTTTGATCATTATCTCAAGTCTGCGCCAATGCCGATATGGATGAGTAGCGGTATTCGCGCTATCGACAAAGGAGAAAAGAATGGCTATGGTTATGACGAGGAATAAGCTACTCATTCTATCTTTTTCCTGCGTATTCATAGGGGTTGGGATACTGAGCTTAATCCCCCCTAGTTCAGGAATTGAGATGGGTGAGCATGATAAATGGAATCACTTTATCGCATATCTGATCCTTGCCTTGAATTGGTGCTTCATCAAGAATAAGCGAGGTTTTTTTTTCGTGGGGCTTTTGCTTTGTGCCTGTTATGGTTTATCGCTTGAATACTTTCAAGGTTTTGTGCCTGGAAGAGTCCCTTCATGGTTGGATGCCTTGGCCAACGCAGGAGGCGTTGTGACAGGGCTTATATTGTTTACGAGTAAGAAACGTTTCTTCTAAACCAAGTTATTCAATTTATTTTAGGAGGTGTTGTACCCTTTTGATTTTTGATATGATAAATGACTTTTAATTCCTTCTCCTTTTCTGAGGATTCTTCCTCATCTTCTCGAATTTTCTGCCAGTATTGGCCCTCAAGGTCAGGAGGTTCAATCCCCAATTCTTTTTCTATTTCGTATACATATTTGGGGCGCTGAGGCCCTTGTTTTCGGTATACAAAACCTAAAATGATACCAACAATGAATCCCATGAAATGACCCTCCCAAGATATTCTAGGTGAAATCGGAAGGATTCCCCAGATCAAGCTGCCATAAACAAACACAATAAAAAGTGATATCGCTTGTAAGGGTTTATATTTCCTGAGTGTACCCGATGTGAAGAGAAAGGCAACTAGGCTGTATATTACACCACTCATCCCAATATGATAAGCCCCCCTGTTCGCAGCAAAAAGCCAAACACCAAGTCCCGTAAAAACCCAGCTGAAAATCAGTACTCGAAATGCAATCTCCTTATAAAAGTAGAAGAGAAGGGTTGTGAGAAGGAAGATTGGAATAGAGTTGTTAAATATGTGATTGAAGCTTTCACTTGAATGTACAAAGGGCATTAGTAATATACCTTTCAGACCTGATAGGTCTGTTGGTAAAACTCCTAGCTTATAGAACGGGAATAAAAATAAGGTATCGGCCCAAAAGACAACCCAAATCGAAAGTAGTAGAAGAAATGCTGGGAGTATTGATCTTCCAAAACTTTTATCAAATTGATTTTGTTCTATCATAAGAGTCATGCTTCAAAGAGTATGCCTTTATAAAAATCATGACAGAATGTCAATCAAGATATTAAAATTTGCGTTCGAAGTTGTAATTTTGTAATACATGGAAATTCGAAATAAAGTTAAGGAAAGTAGTTTGATTCAAATGGACTTGGCATCTTTCAAGCCAAATTGTGAAATTATTTCTATTGATTTGTCTGAGCAGCTATGGAAGGGGCTTGTCCTTAAAGAAAAAGAGTTTCGTAGTTGGATAAAAGATACTGATTGGACTTATTATAAAGATAAAGCGGTTTTTATTTATTGTTCAACAGAAGCTATAATTCCTACATGGGCATTTATGCTTGTGACTGCTAGCTTGAATGATATTTGTTCAATTTCTCTTGTTGGTTCTGAAGAAGATTTACAGCGTATTTTAATTGTAAAAAATATTGAAAAACTGGCGCTAAACGATTTCACGGATGAACGGGTGATTATCAAGGGGTGTGCCGATATACCGGAACCCGCTTTTGCCATGTCTGAGCTTGTTAAAAAATTGCAACCTGTAGTCAAATCAATTATGTACGGTGAGCCTTGTTCAACTGTACCTATCTACAAGCGTAAAAAGCCTTAATTTTAACATATGGCAGGTTCATCATTTGGTACAATTTTTAAACTTACTTCTTTTGGAGAATCTCATGGCATAGCATTGGGTGGTATTATAGATGGCTGTCCTTCTGGCGTAAAAATAGATTTCGACCTTATTCAAAATGAACTGAACCGAAGAAGACCAGGTCAAAACAACTTTGTTACAGAAAGAAAAGAGGCGGATGAGGTTGTTTTTCTGTCTGGTATGTTTGAAGGTAAAACAACAGGGACTCCCATTGGCTTTACAATTCAGAATAAAGATCAAAAATCAAAAGACTATTCACATCTTAAAGATAACTACAGACCCTCTCATGCAGATTTTACGTATGATAAAAAATATCGCGTACGAGATTATCGGGGTGGCGGACGTTCAAGTGCACGAGAGACGGTTTGTCGTGTTGTTGCAGGAGCAATAGCGAAACAAGTGTTGAGGAAGGTCGGGATACAATTCTCCACTTATGTCACTCGGATCGGAACTGTTGACTATGATTCCTCGATATTTTTTAGTCAAAAGGAAATTGATGTCTCACCGTTGAAATGCCCGAGCAAAGATGTGTCCGGTGAAATGGAGAGGTTGCTTTCTGACTTTAAATCAAAAGGGGATACTTTAGGCGGTATAATTCAGTGCGTAATAAAGGACGTTCCCATAGGGTTAGGTGAACCTGTATTTGATAAACTGCATGCAGATCTTGGGAAAGCCATGCTTTCAATCAATGCCGTGAAGGGTTTTGAATATGGCTCAGGTTTTCAGTCTGTTGGTATGACAGGAAGTGTTCATAATGATTCTTTTGATACAAATGGCAAAACAAAAACTAATAATTCAGGCGGTATTCAAGGCGGCATTTCAAATGGTATGCCAATTGTGTGTAGAGTTGCATTTAAACCTGTTGCCACAATTATGAAAGACCAAGAAACGATCAACTCAAAAGGGAAACCCGTCATTATAGAAGGTAAAGGGAGGCATGATGTATGTGTTGTCCCCCGAGCTGTGCCGATTGTAGAGGCAATGGCAGCGCTTACTATTCTTGATCATTTTTTAAGACAAAAATCAAATCAGATATAAAACAGTTATGATTCAAAGAGTTCAATCAATTTATCTTTTTCTAGCTATCCTTTGCTTGGGGGCAACCTGTACTGGCCTGGAATTCTTTCGTTTTGTTCAGGCAAACGAGATAGTTTACTTAAATGTTTTTGGAGCGCAGACTATTGTGGATGGTGCTGCTTCTGAAATCTATAAAGAAGTGCCAATTTATTTATCAGTCATTGGATTGTGTTTGTTTATGTTCATGACACTCATGAGCTACAAAAACATAAAACGTCAGCTAAAGTGGGTTCGTAGTTTGACTTTTCTATACTTCTTGATTTTAATTGCCTCTATTGTTTATTATTACTTCGGAGGCACTCTCTTCTTTAGTGGGGCATATTTAAAAGAGTTGGGCATAGGTTACGCTTTACTTGTAGCGGGTTTTCCTTTTTGTTTTTTTTTACAACTCGGGGTTAAAAAGGACAAGAAATTGCTTGATTCTTTAAATAGATTGCGATAAAATAACGCGTCTAGTCCTTTTGATTGATTGCTGTGGTTTTATCTTGAATCAATAAAGAAACACTTTTTTGAAGGGTTTCTAACTCCACTTTTAAATCTTGAAATTCCTCATTCTTTAATTTTAATGCTGCGTTTTCAAGTTCAAGTGCTTCTACTCTTTTAAGTAAAGCTTGTGTTGCAGATACATTCAGCATCGATATGGCCTGATAGTCAACAGTTCTAAAGTCGTTGACTTCTCTACCATAAACGAATACTTTACCTGTGTGATTTTGATTCGTTTTAATTAAGTTCGCGGTAGCTGAAACTACCGTTGTGATCTCCTCCTTATTTTCAAAAATCAAACGAATACGCTCACCTGAACTTAAATTGTTTTGAATCTGAATTATTCCTGCTTTACAGTCGGCCAGTTTATAAATGTCAGGAATGCAGTTCGTCGATTTTGAAACAGCCTGAGGGTAGACTTTTTCAAGCTGTTGCGCAATGGCCTTTTTTACTGGCTTTTCTCCATGAGAAGGGTCTATCATGTGATAATCTGTTACCTCTATTTCATTCAGCGTTGCAAGATCTTGTTTTGAATTTGAAAGCCCGTCAATATTTTTTATTCTCTCATCAGAAATCGCATTAAATTCTCCAGCAACAATGCGGTGTGTAGCGAAAATACTTGTATTTAAGTTTGTGCCTGCTGCGGTACCTGTATTCGGTCCAGTCGCATAGTATGTAAAATTCCCAAAGGGATCGGAATAGTAGCCGTTTACATGAAGTAGCCCTTGTGAAGGCGTATTAGTATTGATCCCCACACGGCCATTTCTAACCACTAAATCTTGACCGTTAGTCGCATTCGTACCATCTGTTGTCGTAATAAAAACAGCATCGTATCCATTAAGTCTTATTCCGTCGACTGTCGGTTCATACATGAGGAAATTGTCCCCATCTATAGCGTCTTTAACTTTGTATTTGAAGGGGGAATTTATGGAAATATCACCATTTGCAACCTCTAATTTAGTTCCAGGTAATGAGGTGCCTAATCCAATATTCCCACCTGCATTAAATAAATTATTGTTGTCTACTACCCACGTTGTTCCATCCCAGAAAGTTGTATTTCCAACCAATGTACCATTTGGTAGAATGCCATCATCACCAGTTTCACCTTGAATTCCTTGTGGGCCAGTTTCACCTTGAATTCCTTGTGCGCCAGTTTCACCTTGAATTCCTTGTGCGCCAGTTTCACCTTGAATTCCTTGTTCACCCTGAACGCCCTGTGGACCGTTACCTGCTGTTTTAGCGTATAGGGCATAAGGTACACTCATAAGTTCTTGAGCGCCCATTGTTTCGTAATTCGACCCTCCATTTTCATCTACCGCTATTTCTAGATAAAATGGCCCATTACTCCAATCTACAAGCTCAAATGAACCACTAGTGACATTACCTTGACCGATAACGAGATTAACAAGTCCAAAAACATCTGTCGAAGCATCAAATGTTTCTTGGTAAACCATAGTGCCTCCAGCGGTATTTTGATAAAGGGTAATTTGAAGGCCAACGGCATTGTTCGATAGAACGTCACCCGTGTTGGTTCGAATAACAGCCTGATAATTTACGCCCTCAGGTGCTTGAGCAAATGAAAGTACGTGAATACAAACAAGGCAAATGATCAATAGATTTTTCATTTTTAAACATTTAATGTGGTTGTGTAGCAATAAAGAGAGTGGTCAGTTTACCCTCGCCCATGACTAAATCTAAAGTACGGATATTTTATAAATTACAAAGATGGTATTTCTGTTCTCTACGAAAGCTGATCTGAAACCAACTTGTATGTAGGGTCTTCCATCACATTAACATCTATAATCTTTTCAGCATTTTTAAGTAGTCTAGAACAGTCTTTGCTTAAGTGTTTTAGTTGTACTTTTTTTCCAGCCTCACGGTAACGTTCTGTTATCTTGTTAAGAGCTTCTATAGCTGACATGTCAACGACTCGACTTTCTGCAAAGTCAATAATTACATCTGTCGGGTCAGCTTGAACATCAAATTTTTCATTGAAAACGCTTATTGAACCAAAAAATAGAGGTCCGTAAATTTCGTAATGTTTCACACCATCCTTGTCAATATGTTTTCTTGCGCGAATTCTTTTCGCATTATCCCATGAAAATACAAGTGCTGCAATGACCACACCGAGAAGCACAGCCAAAGCTAGGTTATGAAGAAGAACTGTAATAAGTGTAACTGCAAGCATAACAATAACATCCGATTTGGGCATCCTATTGAAGGTTCTAAAACTTGCCCATTCGAACGTACCAATTGAAACCATAATCATCAAACCTGTCAAAGCTGCCATAGGTAACTTTTCTATGAGGCTTGAACCGAACATTATGAATACAAGTAGCATTATTGCCGCAACAATTCCCGAAAGTCTCGCTCTTGCTCCTGATGATATATTAATTAGACTTTGTCCAATCATAGCACATCCTCCCATACCTGATAATAAACCTGATAGAATATTCGCGGCCCCTTGTGCAACGGCTTCTTTATTTCCACGTCCTCTAGTTTGCGTGATTTCGTCAATAATATTTAAAGTCAAAAGACTTTCAATAAGTCCAACCCCAGCAACAATTGCGGCGTAAGGAAAAATAAGCTCTAATGTCTCTAATGAAAGTGGAATGCTCGGTAGGTTGAAAGGAGGAAAACCACCTTGAATAGATGCGATATCACCTACCGTCGTTGTAGAAATATCGAAAAAATAGACAATTCCAAATATGGCTAAAATTGCGGTTAAGGCTGCCGGAATCACCTTTGTTATTTTGGGGAGGCCCCAAATTATAACCATTGCGGTTACAACTAGACCAATAAATATATAGAGTTCTTGCCCCGACATCCAAGGTGCATTAGGGTCAGTGCTATCCGTAGTGAATTGGCTCAGCTGTGAAAGAAATATGATGATCGCCAAACCATTTACAAAGCCAAAAATAACGGGTTGAGGCACGAGTCTCATGAATTTTCCGAGCTTAAGAATACCTGCGATTATTTGAATTATTCCTGCTAAAATAACAGTGGCAAATACATATTGCGTTATTTCATCAACTGTAATATTGGGATTGATTTGCTTTAATGAGGTTACGAGTCCAAAAAACACAACTGCAATTGCTCCCGTCGCACCTGATATCATTCCCGGACGCCCACCGAATATTGCCGTAATAATCCCCATTATGAATGCGGCATAAAGTCCTGTAAGTGGAGATAATCCTGCGATAAGAGCGAAAGCGACGGCTTCAGGAATTAAGGCCATTGCTACCGTTAAACCTGAAAGTATTTCAGTTCTATAATTTACCTTTTGTTTTAAATCGAAAAGGTTGAAGTATTTATGCATGTTTATTGTATTCTTTGAACGTTCAAATAAAAAAGAGGGCAAAAATACCATTTAATCCACGTTTTAGAGAATTATCAAGAACTATTCTTCTAATTTCGCGCCATATAACAATACTTATGAATTTTCTTTCGATTGAAGGTGTTACTAAATCTTTTGGTGATCGTGTTTTATTCTCAGATGTTTCCTTTGGTATTGATCAAGGTCAAAAGGTCGCAATAGTTGCAAAAAATGGCGCAGGTAAAACAACGCTTTTAAATTGTCTAATGGGCAAAGAAGCAAAAGATTCCGGTAACATTGTTTTTCGAAATGACATTGAAGTTGCCTTTATGGAACAAGCAGAAAGTCTGCCACTTGACCAGACGATTTACGATGTTATTTTCGACCATGCCAATCCCAAACTTCAACTGATTAAGAGATATAATGATGCATTAGTTAAAAATGACGAAGATGCCTTATCGAACCTTTACCAGGAGTTAACCGATCTTGATGCCTGGGATTTGGAAAGCCAAGTCAAACAATTTTTATCTGTTTTTAAGCTTGAGGATGTTCAGCAAAAGATAGCAGATTTATCCGGTGGCCAGAAAAAAAGAATTACCCTAATTAAAGTCCTACTTTCAGACGCTGATTTTTTATTGTTAGATGAGCCAACAAACCACCTGGATTTAGATATGATTGAATGGCTCGAAAACTATTTATCGAATTCAAAATCGACATTGCTTATGGTTACGCATGACCGTTATTTTCTTGAGGTAGTGTGTGATACAATTCTGGAGTTGGCTAATGAAACGTTATATAAATACAAAGGAAATTTTTCATATTACTTAGAAAAGAAGGCAGAACGCGAAGAGCAGCTTCAGTCAACCGTTGAAAAGGCAAGAAATACTTTTAGAAAGGAGCTTGATTGGATCAGAAGACAGCCTAAAGCCAGGGGGACAAAGCAAAAGGCTAGGATTGATTCTTTTCATGAGGTTAAAAAAGTTGCCTCAACTAATTTGAGTGAAACAGAATTAGAATTACCGGTCAAAATGGAACGATTAGGCTCTAAAATCGTGGAGTTTCACAAAGTGTTTAAATCCTATGATGCCAAGAAAATATTGTCAAGTTTCTCCTACAACGTGCAGCGGAAAGAGCGACTAGGTATTGTTGGTAAAAATGGAACAGGAAAAACGACGTTTTTAAAAATGATGATGGGGGAGACACCTATCGATTCAGGTAAGATTGTTATTGGTGAAACCGTAGTTTTTGGTCACTTTAGTCAGGAGCTAGGGGAAGTAGATCCTGACTTTAAGGTGATTGACGTTGTTAAGGAGGTTGCCGAATTTATACCCCTAGAAAAAGGAAAACAATTATCAGCAGCACAACTTTTGGAGCGGTTTTTATTTCCGCGAAGTATGCATTATAATTTCGTGCGAAAACTTAGTGGAGGGGAAAGAAGAAGGTTGAAACTATTAAGGGTTTTGATGTCTAATCCGAACTTCTTGGTTTTAGATGAGCCAACAAATGACTTGGATATTTTCGCTATGGCAGTTCTCGAAGAATATTTGAGAGGTTTTCAAGGTTGTCTTATTGTCGTCTCTCATGATCGATATTTCATGGATAAAATGGTAGACCATCTTTTTGTTTTTGAATCCGAGGCTGAAATTGTGGACGTCATTGGTAACTACACAACCTATCGAAAAAAGCAAAAGGCAATTACTAAGAATAAGGCAAAAGAAAATTCAGAGACTAAACCCCAATCGGTTCATGTTGAACAAAGAGTAAAAGAAAAGAAGAAGCTTTCATTTAAAGAAAAGCAAGAATATGAATCTTTGGAGCATGAAATTGAGCAATTGGAGAAGAGCAAACAGCAGTACACAGATATGTTATCTCAAGGTGTTTTACAGGGAGAAGAATTATACGAAACAGGTGAAAAACTGGCTAAAGTAGTGGAATCTATTGAGTTGAAAACAAATAGGTGGCTTTTGTTGTCTGAATACATCTAATAGCTAACGAAATCACAAGGTATTGATTAACAAGTATTTAAGTTAAAATATTTGCTGTCCTTATTTAATTGTTTGTGTTTCTACCAATTTTCTGTTTTGTCAAATTATTTTTTTTTCAATAAATTGCATGTTCCGTGCAACTTTTAATACAATAAACTTGTCTATACGTTGTAAGATTAATATTTAAGTGAATAACAAAGTTAACATATCACCCTTTTTAAACAACTTGTCAGCCCTGATGACATCAATTGTTTTGATGCTTTTTGTATTTGACGCAAAAGCCACTGTTTATACTTCAATTGCTGATGGCAACTACAATAATTGTGCAATTTGGGATGTTGGTTGCCCAAATAATACCATTCAAAATGGTGATACAGTAATCATTAATCATGTTATCAGTGCTTCTTCTTCAATGAATATAAAAGGAGTTCTTGAAATTAATCCTTCGGGCTCTTTTTCGAACACCAATACCATTGATGTTAATGCCTTGGGTGTTGTATCAAATGACGGTTACTTTTCGACTTTAGGTGAATTACACTTAGACGGTTATTTCTTCAACTCCTCGGTTTCAGCGATTCAAGATTTACATGTTGATGGATACGTGTGCAATACTGGGACGATTCAGGTTAGTGACGAAACCTTTATACACGGCGGTATCATTGAATGTAATGGAACGCTCAATACATGTGAATTAGACATGGATAATAATAACGCGTCTGAACCAGTCACAGGTTCGTCAAGCTCCTTTTTACAAGGTCAAGACATTTGTTGTAATGCAAACAGTTCAAATCCATTAGATGATTTATCGGCAGATTGGTTGATAGACTCTTCGTCGGTATCTATTTGTGGACTTCCATTGATCCCAAACGCAGGAGACGATGCAAATCTTTCTATTTGTAATTCAGTTGATTCTGAAATAAACCTCAATGACCTTCTATCCTTGAACACCGGGGGGGTGTTCACGGAATTAACCTCTTCCGGTTCTTTTGACGCACTCACAGGTATTTTGAATGCTAATGGCTTGGCTTCCGGCAACTATGTTTTTGAATATACAGCTCAAGGTTACAATAACACCTCTGACGTTGCGGAATTCACAATTACAGTGAGCGCTGAATTATTTTCAGAAGAGACAATTGCTGTTTGTGAAAATGAAATCCCATTTGAATGGAATGGTACAACGGTTTCTGAATCAGGTTCAGTTTCAGTCATGTTATCGAGTGCTGTTTCTGGTTGTGATTCAACAGTAACTTTAAATTTAATTGTCAACGCCATTCCTACAAGCATGAATGATACTCTTGTCTGTGGCTCTCAACTTCCTTTTTCTTGGAATGGTTCGACAATTAGTGGTCCAGGTTCAGAAACAGTCACTTTAACAAGTTCTAATGGTTGTGATTCAGTTGCAGTCCTCAATGTTTCAATAGAACAGCTTGAAGTCCCTGTGGTTGACTTTAGTGGTCCTGTCTCGTGTCCTAAAGATTTAGTAACGTTTTCCATTTTGAACGAAAATAGTGACGCAGTTTATGAGTGGAATGGTCCGAATGGTTTTGTTTCCTCAGAAATTTTTAATGAATTCGAACTTACCGAAGATCTCATGGGTACTTATGAAGTCAACTATTCCCTAAATTCTTGTATCTCAGAAACAACTTTCATTGATCTCGAGATTGAAAACATTTTCGAATACAAAACCTTTAAGTTTCCAAATGTAATAACGGCAAACGGTGATGATGTTAACGATAAAATTATCCTCGAAGATTTTCTTGGTTCTTGTACAGAATTTGAATTGACGATTAGAGACCGTTGGGGAAGTGAGGTTTTTCGACAAAATAGAGGTGAAGAATCTTTCCAGGGATTATCTATTGATGGCACTGATTTGCCGGAAGGCACCTATTTCTACAGGTTGACTTTTGCCCAAGGCGATGTTTCTGGATTCATGCACATCATTCGCTAGAACGTCTTCTAAATTTTTATTGTAAATCAATATTTTACTTGTAAGTCCCACAGGTATTAACACTATTCGAATTTTTTCTGTGCCATTAATCTAGATGAAAGAGTCTTCAATAACCTCTTGATTTTAAAATTAATTTCTGTAATGCCTTTTTTGCTTAATTTAGTGCAACTTTTTGTGTTTGGTTATTGTCTATATTACGTGGTGTTTGAAGGAATAAATATAATAGTATTATACACTTTGAAAGGAAAGAATATTCCTACCATTCTTCTTGTTTTCTTGTTTTTTAATGGATTTTCTTCTTTGTATGCTCAAAATTCTGTTAGTTCAGAGGGTGTAGGTCAGAAATGGGTAAATTTCAATGATGCAGATGTCAGTGGCAATCAAATAACGATTGAGGCGATAATTAGACGTCCTTTTACAAATAACGGTAATATCGTGTCGAAACACGATGGTACTAATGATTGCAATTATCTGTTTAGACCCAATAGTTTTCAAATTTCAACAACTGACGGCTTTCAATTTGTTTTAAATCCTATAACACTTCCTAATAATGCCTGGTTCCACATCGCTGGTTCCTATGATGGTACTTCAATTAAATATTATGTCGACGGTTGTTTGGTCAACGAAGTGGCACATTCTGGAGACTTGATCACAAATAATTGGGATGCTGCCATTGGTAACCGTTCGAATTGGCCTAACGGACCTGAACATTTTAGAGGGAAAATAGACGAAGTTCGTATATGGAATGAGGCAAGAACCGAAAGTGAAATAAGATTAAATATAAACACGATACTTGATCCGGCTTCAGAAGCGCAACTCGTAGCTTATTATAAATTTGATGGTGATTACATAAATCAGCAAGGTAATGCAGCATTTAATGGTTCATATGTAGGGACTCCATCTTTTGATTTATCTCCTCCTGTATTTATTCCCTTTACAATTGTAACTATCGATCAAACTGATATATCTTGCTTCGGTTCAGAAGATGGATCAATATCTATTGTGGCTACAGGTAATAATGTTGAGTATTCTATCGACGGGGCTAGTTTTTCTTCAAGTCCAAATTTTGCAAATTTACCAGCAGGAACCTATAATGTGCAGGTTCGCTCAGGCAATTGCGAAGAGACAGTAGAAGTAATATTAATAGAACCCGATCAAATCCCTATTCCCGATATTGTAGTAAACGCGCCAATCTGTTCGACAGAAGACTTGTCCTTGTTTACGTCTCCTGTGGCTAATGCCTCTTATTTTTGGAATGGCCCCAATGGTTTTACCTCTTTTGTGAATGATACAACGATCACTGATTTGGAATTAGTTGATTCTGGTATATATTCTATTTACTTGGAAGTTGATGGCTGTTACAGTGATACTACAAGTTCAGAAATAATAGTAAATGAAACTTATGATATTTTAATAGTTGATACGATTTGCGCTAATGAAACATTTAGTTTTGGCCCCGATGATCTAAATGAATCGGGAATTTACATTCAAAATTTACAATCAGCGGCAGGATGTGATTCCATAGTACAGCTTGAATTAATCGTCAATCCGTCCTATAGTTTCACTATAGATACAAGTTTATGTGAGGGAGAAACGATTGCGTTCGAAGGCGTCACAATGAGTTCAACTGGGACTTATCCTTTTAATCTATTCACGACATTGGGTTGTGATTCAATAATCACTTATGAGTTAATTGTATATCCGATACCCGATGCACCTTCTGTTCTCTCCAATAGCCCACTCTCTTGTCCTGGTGATTTGTTTGAAGTCTCAACAGCCTCTGTTGCAGAAGGTCTATATGATTGGGTAGGGCCAAATAATTATTCTTTTGATGAATCGGATTTTTCCTTTGAGGCATATCCTGCCAATATGGGTACTTACACTGTTTCAGTAACGGTCGATGGTTGTATTTCTCCAATAACTACTATAAATCTAGAAATTGTAAATATATACTCGTTTGAAGAGTCTGATTTACCAAATGTTTTTACCCCCAATGGAAATTCCGCTAATGAGGTTTTTGATTTGCAAGCCTATTTTAAGACTTGTGAAACCTATGAGGTCTTTTATTTTGACCGGTGGGGAAATGTGGTTTATCGACATACTCAGAATGAAACACCATTCTCGGGTAATGCATTCGATGGTTCTCAGCTGATGGATGGCGTTTACATGTATAAAATTATTCTCGAAAATAGTGAGAAACAAGGGTATGTTCATCTCATTAGATAATTAAATCCATTCTTCTATTTTTGAAAGATCACTCATTTTTTTATAGAATAAAGTGTTGAGATTTGCCTTTTTTGCACCTTCAATGTGTTGGGGAGAATCTTCGATAAATAAAACATCAGAGCCATCATAGTTCATATCGTTCAAAACCCACTCGAAAGTTTCTTTCTCGGGTTTTCGTCTCTTTATTTGATGTGAATAGTAGCATTTTTTGAAGAATTTGTCAAGGTCTGAATGTCTCGTTTTCTTCAGTAAATTATTTACATAGTTCAAATGAATTTCATTGGTGTTACTCAGTAAATAACAGGGGATTTTTTGACTTATGTTTTCGATTCTTCGTAGTTTTTCTTCTTGAAAACCTAAAATCATACTATTCCATGCATTCGTAATAATTTCATGCGTAATATTTTGGTTGATCTCGTCTTGTATTTTTTGAATGAAGTTAGGAGCTGATATACGTCCAGTTTCAAAGTCATCAAAAAGGTGATGTTGATTAAACTGATTGTATTTATTTTCAGCCCCAATTAAACCAATTTTTTCAAAGGCCTTTATGGTTTTTTGGTAGTCCAAGTCAACAATTACGCCGCCTAAATCAAATAAAAGCGCTTTAACCTTTTTTTTTGGCATTTTGATAGTTTAGAATCAGTACAAATTTATAGTCTTTCTTCTAATTTTTTAGTGTTATGACATTATTATGACAAACAATCTTGGATGACTACCGATATTTGTATTAAGGAATGAAAAACAACCTTAAACACTTAAAAATATTCGCTTTCACGCATCGGAAATTAGATGTGGTAAAGATAGGTCTTTTGCATATTGAGCCAAGTGAACAAGCTTCTCGATTGCAGGGTGTCAAGGTGCAGTTTGGTATTGATGAGATCATGTTTTTATCCACGTGTAATCGTGTGGAATTTACAATAGTTAGTTCCATTTCAATCGCTCCAGAGAAACTAATTGAATCATTGTATCCTGAACTTCCTGCTGAAGAAACGGCTTTCTTAGCGCGGCATGTCGAAGAATACATTGCTGAAGAGGCAGTGAACCATGCATTTTCTGTGGCCTCATCCATAGAGTCTATGATTGTTGGTGAAAGGGAAATAATTACCCAGGTTAGGAATGCTTTTGAAAGTGCCAATAAAAATAAACTTACAGGTGACTTTTTACGTTTACTTATTCGTCAAGTTATTCAAACAGCGAAAAAAGTTTATACGCAAACGAGTATAGCCACAAAGCCTGTTTCTGTAGTTTCCTTAGCCTATCATAAGCTTAAAGAACTAAACATCCCTTTGGATTCCCGAATTTTAATTATCGGTTCAGGTGTCACTAATTCTACCATGTGTAAATTCTTAAAGAAGCATGGCTTTAGTAATTTTGCTGTCTTTAACAGGACGCTCAGTAATGCTGTGAATTTAGGAAAAGCTTTGAATGCCAAATGTTATGCTTTACCTGATCTCCCGAATTATAAAAATGGATTTGATGTATTACTTTCATGCACAGGTGCGGATCACAACGTTGTATCTTTGGACCTTTATGAAAAAATTCTTCAAGGAGATACAGGGTTAAAAACACTTATAGATATTGCTATTCCACAAGATATTTCACCAGAAATTATCCGAAAACATAATGTGAATTATCTATCAATAGACCTTCTTCAGAAGATATCTAATGATAATTTAAAGGTTCGTGGTAAAGAGGTCGCATCTGTGAAAGCAATTGTTAATGAGGCTTTACATGAATTCATTCTTCTTGTTGAGGAACGCAATGTAGAATTAGTTATGCAAGATGTTCCAAGACAGATTAAAGCGATCAAAGAAACGGCGCTTGACGAAGTATTCAAAAGAGATATGGAAGAATTAGATCCTGAGGCTAGAGAAGTTCTAGATAAGGTTCTTGGGTATGTGGAAAAAAAGTACATTAGTGGTCCAATGAAACTAGCGAAAGAAATCATTCTTAAAAATGCCTCAAACTAAAGTTATCAAAATAGGAACGAGAGGAAGTGATCTTGCTTTGTGGCAAGCAAACTTTGTTCGTCAAGAGTTGGAAGATCGCGGATATCAAGTTGAAATAACGGTAATCAAAACACAAGGAGATAAAATCCAACATTTGAGTTTTGATAAAATGGAAGGTAAAGGTTTTTTTACCAAAGAAATTGAAAATTCTTTATTGAACGAGGACGTAGATCTTGCGATTCATTCGCACAAAGACCTAGAGACGAATCAGCCGGAAGGATTGGAGATTGCTGCCGTTTCCTCACGGGCGAATCCATGTGAACTATTATTAATTCGAAAGCCTGCTCATGAGGAGCAAGCTTTGTGGGGTTTGAAAAAAGATGCGGTTGTAGGAACCTCCTCAGCAAGAAGAAAGTCACAACTTTTAGCTCTTCGTCCTGATGTTCAAATTAAAGACCTTAGGGGTAATGTGCCTACACGAGTAGATAAGTTGAAGTCTGGTGAGTATGATGCCATTTTACTTGCTAAGGCTGGCGTACTTAGGTTGCAATTAGAACTTGAAGGTTTGGTTGGGATCGATTTGACTCCTGACGAATTCGTTCCAGCTCCCGCTCAAGGCGTATTGGCACTTCAAATTCGTTCGAATGACACAGCGCTTAGATTGCTTTTAAGCGAAATTAATGACCCGGAAGTTCAGAAAATTGTTCATCTAGAAAGATCTGTGCTTAATCTAATGGATGGTGGATGTCAATTGCCTCTTGGTGTATATTGCGACAATAAATATGTTCATGTGTCTTTCTCAGATGATGCATTGCATCCGTCAAGGTATTTTAGATTCCCTTATAAAGATGAGCAAGACTTTCCTAAGAAAATTGTAGAGCATTTGCAACATCAGCAGGTTTGAAAACTGTTTTTATTTCAAAAGAACCCTCGGATGCACATGGGTTAAAAAAATCCATTAGAAGTCAGCAGTTTCAATTCCAGTTTAAATCATTACTTAAGTTTAAGCCATTACCTTTTATTATGCCTAATGCTTTTGATGTGGTATTCATCAGTAGTGTTCGTTCGGCAGAATTCTTAATTGAAGATGCACGACTAGATTTAACGAAATGCACACTTGCTTGTGTTGGTTCACAGACTGCATTTAGATTAGAGAAAATAGGTTTGATACCAGATTTTATTGGTTCTAATGCGGGAAATCCTCTTTCGGTATCTAAGGCGTTTTCTAAGTGGCTCGGCTCAAGAAATGTTTTTATCCCGCATTCCAATCTTTCTTTACGTTCCATAGAATCTGAAATTTCAAAAGAACAAATTTATAGTGTGGAAATTTATGAAACCTTATTGCAAGAGGTGGAGATTGGTCCTAAAGATGTATATGTTTTTACCAGTCCTAGTAATGTTGATGCTTTCTTTCGAATCAATCACTTAAGTCATGCTTCATTTTTGATTGCCTGGGGTCATTCAACAAAATCCGCACTCCAAACTTATGCTAAGGAGCCAGATTTCGTTTTGGAGCATGGAAGACTTGATGAACTTGAAGCAATACTTAATACTCTGATTAAGTCTTAATAAAAGCAATGGATTGTTGAAAATAGCGTTTTACAGTTCAAGACCTTATATTGTTTGGGTAAATCAATGATAAAAAACAGTTTTCTTTTTTTGCTTTGCTTGATGTCACAACTTCTTGTTGTTGCCCAAGATGGTGGTTATCGGACTAAAAAACTATTAATTACTAAAGCCAAACGCATTGATACTTGTAGTATTTATCCAAATTCGTTTGAGGTATATGTGAACGACACTGTATTGCCTGACAATATGTACAGCCTTGATTACTCTTCAGCTTTGTTCACGCCAACTCAAAAAATTAATGACACCTTATCTTTCGCCTATCATGTCTTCCCTTTTGATTTATCAAAGACTTATAAATTAAGAGATAGCGCAAAAATATTTGATCAGACAGATGACAAAAGTGCCTTATTTAAAATTGAAAACATCTACTCTGTGGATGATGTTTTTGGAGGTAATGATTTGAATAAAAATGGTTCGATATCGCGGGGTGTATCTTTTGGTAACAATCAAGATCTTGGTATTAATTCCTCTTTGAATTTAGAGCTTGCCGGTAACATTGCGCCAGACCTGAAAATACTAGCCTCTGTATCCGATGCCAATATACCAATACAGCCAGAAGGGAATACGAATAAGCTTCAAGAATTTGATAAGGTATTTATTCAAGTCTATAATGACCGTTTAAAATTAATTGCTGGTGATTTTTGGTTGTCTAAACCGAAAGGGTATTTTATGAATTATCGTAAAAGAGCTCAAGGTTTAAGTATGAACTATAAATGGAATAGAGGTGAAGATAAATTTTGGAATATTCAATTGAGCGGGGCGCTTTCTAAGGGGAAGTTCAACCGACAAATCATTCAAGGAGTCGAATCAAACCAAGGACCTTATCGGCTTGTTGGTGCAGAAAATGAGCCGTTTATTATTGTATTATCAGGAACCGAGAAGATGTTCATAGATGGCCGCTTACTTCAGCGTGGTCAAGAGTATGATTACACCATTGATTACAACACCTCCGAGGTTATATTTACAGCACGAAATCTTATTACCAAAGACACGAGGATTGTCGCCGAATTTCAGTATTCTGATCAAAATTATGCACGTTCTTTAGTGCAACATTCACTAACCTATAATTCCAAAAAAATAGACTTTTGGTTTAATACTTATTCCGAGCAAGATGCTAAGAATCAACCTTTGCAACAAGATTTATCTATTGAACAAAGAGCATATTTAGCAGGGATTGGGGACGAACTTAGTTTGGCATCAGTTAGTTCAATTGACTCCGTAGGTTATTTTGAAAATCAAAATTTATATAAACTTGTGGATTCTTTAGGGTATGATTCAGTTTTGGTTTTCAGTGTCAATCCCGATGCTGCCTTTTTTAGGGTGTTTTTTGAATACGTTGGTAATGGTAACGGAGATTATGTACTAGAGAATTATAATGCGCTCGGAAAGGTTTTTAAATGGGTGGCTCCTCAGTCAGGTCTTTCCCAAGGAGATTATCGCGCCTCAAGAACGATTATCACTCCAAAAAGACAGCAGATGCTCACAAGTGGTTTAAAATGGAACTACGACGCGAACAGTTTTCTAGAGTCTGAATGGGCTTTGAGTAACTTCGATATAAATACTTATTCTAGTTTATCTGCAGAAGATAATGTTGGTTATTCAAACCGAACCAGATGGAACAATACTTCGTATTTTGGCAAGCCTGATTCAGTAAGTTTATGGTCTTTAAGGTCTAAGGCGGAATTCGAGTACCTATCTACCAGCTTTTCTCCTATTCAGCAGTATAGAGCCGTTGAGTTTGATCGTGATTGGAATACGCGTTTTAAGGGTTATGTTGGGCAACAGATACTGGGTACGCTCGGCACGAAGCTTAGACATAAGGAATACGGTGTTGTAGATATAGATGCGCAACATTTTTCTATAGGCTCAGATTATAGCGGTCAAAGGGCTTTTACTAAAGGTTCATGGAAACAAAAAGGCTGGGATGCCAACTGGGATGGAAGTTTTTTACAAGCTAGAGGTGTTTCAAGTAGTACTTTTTTAAGGCATAGATTAGCGCTGTCTAAAAAAGTTGGGCCATTCAGAATTGGTTATAAAGATGACCATGAGCGCAATAGATTTCAGGACACTTTACTTACTACTCCAAGTTATGAATTTTTTGATTATCAGTTTTATGTTGGTAATTCCGATACCAGTGCGATGGATTACAAATTGTTTTATCGAGAAAGATATGACCGTCGATTGATTAATTCTCAATTTCTAAGAACGGCAAAAGCAAAAACAACAGGGGCTGAATTCAATCTCAATGGTATAAAAAATCAAAAGCTAACCTTATTATCTGGTTACCGAACGTTAGAGGTTCTAGATACCGTTTTAATGAATCAAAGTCCAGAGAATTCATTGATAGGACGGCTAGAATATAACTTTAAAGCTTGGAAGAATGCTATACAATGGTCTACTTTTTATGAAATAGGATCTGGATTGGAACAGAAACGCGAGTTTTTGTATATACAAGTTAATGATGGTCAAGGGGTGTATACATGGATTGATTACAACTCAGACGGAATAAAGGATTTAAATGAGTTTGAGCTTTCTCAATTTATAGATCAGGCAAATTACATTCGTGTATTTGTGCCAAGTAACAGTTACGTAACTACCTATTTCAATGAGTTTAATCAGACCATATTTTTGAGGCCTGAAAGAGTTTGGTCTCGTAAAAAAGGGGTGCTAAGGTTTTTGTCCAAATTCTCAGATCAGGCACGGTTTAGAATAAATAAAAAATCAAATGCTTTTCTAGATGGCACCGTTTTTAATCCACTATCTAATAGAATTGCCGATACAAACCTTATATCAACGGCGGCTTTTGTGAGGAATTCCTTGTTTTTCAATCGTACTGGCTCTATTTTCGGCGCGCGTTACGTCTTTCAAAAAAACCAGACAAAAACACTTCTAGCATCAGGGTTCGATTCAAGACTTTCATCTTATCATGAAATGAATGCAAGATGGAATGTTACACCAAAGTTTTCAATTGTTATGACCGCACAAGATGGTATTAAAAATGCATTAGCTGATTATACAACGGGGAGAAATTATGCGATAGATTTCAAATGGCTTAAGACGTCGCTAAGTTATCAACCGAGTACTAACTTTAGGATAACACTTGACTCTAGGATTGCGTCGAAAAATAATATGATTCAAATTGCGGGCGAAACATGTACAATCAAGGACCTTGGTTCAACTTTTAAGTACAATCAGACGGATAAGGGCAGCCTTCAAGGCTCCTTTAAGCTGTTGAAAATTGATTTTATAGGTATTGAAAATTCAGCTGTTGGTTTTGAAATGCTTGAGGCTTTAAGGCCAGGAATGAATTATACGTGGAATATTGGCTATCAAAAAACAGTTTCAAAGAATCTGCAGTTAACCATTCAATATTTGGGCCGAAAGTCTGAGAATACTAGAATGATACATTCTGGAGGAATGGAATTACGGGCTTTTTTTTAAATTCTTTGTAACTTAGGGCATCACTATAATTATGGTTGAATACGGTAAAATACTTCTTATAGCAATGCCTGCATTTTTGGTGCTTGTTATACTTGAAAAGCTCTATGGGTATTGGAAAGGAAATGATACGGTTCCCTTAGACGACGCTGTATCAAGTATGAGCTCTGGGATGACAAATGTTTTAAGAGACGTGATGGGCTTATCCATTGGAATTGTTTCTTACCAATGGCTTTACGCAAAGCTTTCTTTATTTTCGATACAAAATGAGTTTATAGTCTATGCCATTGCGTTTATAGTTATAGACTTTTACGGTTATTGGTCTCATAGGTTTTCTCATAAGATTAATTTTTTTTGGAACCAACATGTAATTCATCACTCAAGTGAAGAGTTTAATTTGGCATGTGCTCTGCGGCAACCGATCTCTGGGATAGTTAAATTCTTTACTTTTTTACTCATTCCGGCTGCCATAATGGGTGTTCCCCCTGAGGTCATCGCAATTGTACTTCCCTTGCATTTATTTATGCAGTTTTGGTACCATACCAGACATATTGGAAAGCTTGGAATCTTAGAATATATTCTTGTAACGCCCTCTCATCATCGTGTACATCATGCAATCAATCCCGAATACCTGGATAAGAATCTTAGTCAGGTATTCATCTTTTGGGACTTTCTTTTTGGGACTTTTCAGGAAGAACGCGACGATGTGCCTGCTGTTTATGGGATATCAAGACCAGCTGGCACGCGAAATCCCTTTAAGATTAATTTTCAGCATGTATTTATTCTTATCAAAGATGCTTGGCGATCAAACCGCCTGGTTGATAAACTAACTATATGGTTCAGGCCAACAGGGTGGAGGCCTGAAGGGTTTGAGGAGCGTTATCCGATTAAAAAGATAGAGGATGTTTTTGCTTTTCCTAAATACAAACCTAGACTTACGAAAGGAGAATTGTTCTGGAGTGTATCTCATTTATTTGTAGTCATGTTCTTTCTTTTAGATCTTTTTGCAAGGCTTGGCTCTTTGTCTTTTATGCATGTTTTGGTATACGGAATGTACGTTTTTCTTACGATTTATGCGCTCACAGATCTTATGGATAGGCACAAATGGAATTTTATTATCGAGATCATAAGAATTATTGCTGCCGCATCAATTTTTTACTGGCAAGGAGATTGGTTTGGTCATGGAATTTTACCATTTATTGTCCTGTATCATGTGCTGTCATTCCTTGCTTCAGTATGGGTTCACAGAAGGCTTGTTCAGAATGATGCATTAATCATTTTTGAATGATTGGCCGATGGTTTATTAAATTTTTTTTTGCGTTTTACTTGATTCTTCTTTTTTTAGAGTGGGAGTATTTTGCATTTTACTTCAAACCATTCCTAGTGCCATCATTGCTTTTTTTATTTATTGGAAATAGTTCGTTTTTTAGTAACACCAAACTTTTGTTTGCTCTATTCTTTTCAACGCTTGGGGATATATTTCTAATGGGAGAAGGTTCCCTGTTTTTCTTACTTGGATTATCTTCATTCTTGATTGCTCATTTGGTGTATATCGCTCTCTTTTATTACCTATATAAGCCAATAAAAATAAACGTGGGAGCCATTATTTCATTTTTGGTACTTATTATTTTTGAGTCATTATTACTATCTTTTCTTTGGCCGTATCTCGGAAGTCTTTCTATTCCTGTTTTTGCTTATGCTACGGTTTTACTCCTTATGTTTTGGTTTTCCTTATTCGCAGTAGCGCGCAATGGTGAATTAACTTCTGGATTTATAGTTATCGGTGCTTTATGCTTTGTTTGTTCTGATTCATTACTCTCGATACGCTTGTTTGTTCGTGAATTTGAAAAGGCACATTTTTTAGTGATGTTAAGTTATTTAGTAGCTCAATATTTAATAGTCTCGGGCGTACTTGATCAATCAAAAAAAACCAAGTCAAGCCCAATAAAGTAAACTAAACCTTATTTTTGTTTTATGTCAAATAAGAAAGGAGTTGCAATTCTTGGTTCAACCGGTTCGGTTGGGATTACTGCTTTTGACGTCATTACCTCTTTTCCGGACCATTTTGAATTAGAGGTTCTTACGGCATCATCAAATGCTGATCTCCTAATTGAGCAGGCGCTAAAATCACGACCGAATAGTGTTGTCATTAGTGATGCGTCTCAATACAAAAAAGTCAATGACGCGCTCTGGAAAGAGGATATTCATGTTTATACTGGTAAAGAGGCGGTTTGTCAGGTTCTTGAATCTCAACATATTAATTTAGTTTTTAATGCGATTATCGGAATTGCAGGTATAGCGCCTACAATTGCATCCATTCATGCGAATAAACATATTGCACTTGCAAATAAAGATTCACTTGTTGTTTGTGGAGAGTTTGTAACAAGAAAAAAAAAAAAAAAAGGGGTTAATATCTATCCAGTGGACCCCAGTCATTCTTCTGTTTTTCAGTGTTTAGTGGGTGAATTTCATAACAAGATTGATAAACTTTATCTCACGACTGATGGAGGTCCTTTTTACAATCAAACCACCACGCAGTTAAATACTTTACTGAAAGAAAAGAGTTTTAAAAAAGGCGACTATGCACCAAAACAATATGTTGATTTATCATCTATGATTTACGCTGGGTTTAAGGTTGTTGAGGCCAAGTGGTTATTTAATTTAAAGCCAGAACAAATAGAGATTTTCATTCATGAGTCTGCCGTGATTAATGGTTTGATAGCATTTGAGGATGGAAGCGTAAAGGCGCAGATGGAGGATACTAATTTGAAGCGCTCTGTTCAGTTTGCGTTGACCTATCCGCAACGTTTTTCTACCAATTTGTCAAAGTTGAATTTATTGGAGCAATCGAATTTATCTTTTGAGCGACCTGATAAAACAAAATTCCCAAACCTGAATCATGCATTAGAAGCACTAAAAAAAGGCGGCTCATTTTGTGCGGCACTTAGCGCATCAAATTCTGCAGCGGCTGAAGCTTTTTTGCAGGGAAAAATAAAATTTTCAGAGATAGCCGTGATTAATGAATCTGTTATGAACAGTCATAAAAGTAATATTAACCGTAGTGTTGAAGATTTTCTTTTAGCTTACGATTTGGCCTATGAAAATGTATCAAAAATGATTAAATGAAACAATTAATAGTTCTTTTATTTAGCTGTTCACTGTGCTTAATTGGGTGTAAAATACCTGTACAGATTTCCGTTTCTGTTGCATCTTCTCATTGCGGTGGTGCACCGCCTTCTCAAGATCATTCATCCGTTTTTTTGCCGCTGCAAGAGGATATAATTCTTTTAAGTGAAGGTGATTCAATACTTATAAGATTAGATGAAAATGGATTTTCCAATTTAAAGTTGCACAAAGGGTTGTATCAGTGGTTTCGCGTTTCAAAGTCATATGATACAAAAATTGTAAAAATGAAATTATTGCAATTGGATAGCGACTTTTATGTATTTAGCGGAGATGCTTGTATTGATGAATGGAAACTAAAAGCGGACGGTTCATTTTTCGTCAATTCGAAATCAGAACAACTTAAGTTAACGCTCAAAAGTTCCTGTTACACAAAACTCTATCCATGTGTAAAATATGTTGGTCCGCATTATAATTAATGCAATACCTCTTCTTTGTGCAACACTTCAAGTTTAGAGAATGCATCTCTGATATCTTTTATAGGTTCTATTATAAGTCGAAGTTTGTCCTGTTTTTGAATTAACCGATAACCGTTTCCTTGGCTCGTTATTTCCTTCAAAATCTCTGTGAATAGATCTGATTTATAGAATGAAGAATCTGAATCAGAAATAAAAGAACAAACCATTTTTTCTGATTTTATCACAAGTCGTTCTATACCTATTTTTTTGGCCATCCAGCGTAATTCAAATGAAAAGAAAAGTTCTTTGACTTGAATTGGGATTGGGCCAAATCGATCTTTTAATCTGGTCTCAAAAGCTTTTAGCGCTGCTATGTTTTCTGTGTTGTCAAGTTCTTGATAGAGACTTAGTCGTTCAGCTACATCATTTACGTAGTCATCAGGTATGCGAACCTCATAGTCTGTTTCAAATATACATTCTGAGGCATAGCTCGTAAGCTGGTCACTTGTTCTTTCGTTAAAGAGCGCTTTGAATTCTTTTTCTCTCAGCTCTTTCATTGCTTCGTTTAATATTTTTTGATACATCTCAAATCCAATTTCTGAAATGAATCCACTTTGCTCTCCTCCTAGCATATTTCCAGCACCGCGAATATCTAAATCTTTCATGGCAATATTGAAGCCTGATCCGAGGTCAGAAAATTGAACTAATGCTTCAAGTCTTTTTCTTGCTTCTGTTGTAAGGACGGTAGTTTTTGGAGCGATTAAATAGCAGAATGCTTTTTTGTTACTTCTTCCAACCCGTCCTCTTAGCTGATGGAGGTCACTTAATCCAAAATTCTGTGCATCATTAATAATAATAGTATTCGCATTAGAAATGTCTATACCAGATTCAATAATCGTGGTGGCTATTAGAACATCATACTTGCCTTCGATGAAGTCCATCATATTTCGCTCAAGAACCTTTCCATCCATTTGTCCATGTCCTACACCAACTTTAATTCCAGGACATAAACGTTGAATCATTCCGGCAATTTCTTTAATGTTTGAAATCCTATTATTGACGAAAAATACTTGGCCTCCGCGCGATACTTCGTAAGAAATAGCATCTCTCAGTATTTCTTCATTAAAGGTTACGATTTCAGTGAGTACAGGTTGTCTATTAGGTGGAGGTGTATTAATGATACTCAAGTCTCTTGCTCCCATTAATGAGAACTGGAGTGTCCGTGGTATTGGTGTAGCTGTTAAGGTTAGAGTATCTACAGTGGTTCTTAAGGTTTTAAGTTTGTCTTTTACAGAGACACCAAATTTTTGTTCCTCATCAATAATCATAAGACCTAAATCCTTGAATTTTATTCTGTTTGAGACGATTGCATGTGTTCCAATAAGAATATCTATTTCACCATTTTTAAGTTTGCTAATGGTCTCTGTAGTTTGTTTAGCACTTTTGAATCTATTAATGAAATCAATGTTACATGGAAACTCTTTCAAGCGTTCTTGAAAACTTCTATAGTGCTGCAAAGAGAGAATTGTTGTTGGTACAAGAATTGCCACCTGTTTGCTGTCTGCAACAGCTTTAAATGCGGCACGAACAGCGACTTCAGTTTTTCCAAAGCCTACATCACCACAAATTAAACGATCCATCGGAGTCTTAGACTCCATGTCTTTTTTAACATCCTGTGTCGCCTTGTATTGGTCTGGCGTATCTTCATACATAAAAGAAGCTTCTAGCTCATTCTGAAGATAGGTATCTGGTGTATATGAAAAGCCGGGTTGACTGCGTCTTTTTGCATACAATTGAATAAGATCAAAAGCGAGTTCTTTAATCTTTTTCTTGGTTTTGTTTTTAAGGGTAGTCCACGTCTGGGTTCCGAGCTTGTTCATCTTTGGAACAGACCCATCCTTTCCTGTAAACTTTGAAATGCGATGTAGAGAATGAATCCCGACATATAGCACATCGCCCTCTTTGTATATTAGGCGAATTGTTTCCTGTGGTTTCCCGTTAACATCGATAGTTTCAAGACCCGAAAATTGACCAACACCGTGATCAATATGTGTTACATAATCTCCTTTCTGGAGGTTGTATATTTCTTTGAGTGTTAGTGCTTGCTTTGCCTGTCGGAACCCTTCTTTGAGACGAAATCTGTGATACCTTTCGAATATTTGATGATCTGTGTAGCAGACCATTTTGGATTCTTTACAAATAAATCCTTCGTGTAAAGCTGTGTTCAGAGGTGTAAATTCAACAGCGGCCTCAATGTCTTCAAATATCTGGTAGAGACGTTCAATTTGTTTTGGCTGGTTCGAAAACAGAAAGTTTTTGAATTTTTTTTGCTGGTGTTGCAGAAGGTCCTCTTTTAAAAGGTCGAAATTTTTATTGAAGCTGGGTTGAGGCGCAAGATTAAATGATATTTCCTGTGAATTATTATAATAATTCAAACTATTAAACTCTACAGTTTTTGCCTCCTTAAAAGCTGCAAGACAAGCCTCTTCATTCAAAAACATTTGCTTTGGCACGCTAACCCTCTCTTTATTTTCTAGACTATCGTAAATCAGCAGTGCTTTATCATATTCTATTTGTATGCGTGCGGCAGTGCGCTCAACGGAATCAATCCAAAGTATTTTATCTCCTTTCAAATATTGGAAAAATGAGTCCATTCCTTTTACAAGAAGGGCCCCTTGAATGTTGGGGACAATACTAAAAAAAGAGTGGCTGCTTATTGATAGTTGACTTGAGGCATCGAAGGTCCGTATTGATTCGACTTCATTTCCAAAAAACTCAATACGATACGGGGTATCTGCTGCAAATGAAAAAACATCAACGATTCCACCTCGAATAGAATACTGCCCTGGTTCATAGACATAATTGACCTGCTCGAAGTCGTATTCTAAGAGGAGTTCGTTTATAAAGTCAATAGAATAGGTTTTATTGACTTCGATTTTCATCGTATTAGATACGAGTTTTTTATGTGACAGTACCATCTCAAACAGGGCCTCAGGATAGGTCACAACCCAGCAGTTTTTTTGGCTGCTAAGCTTCTTAAGCGCTTCTGTTCTTGCGACTACGCTCGCATTATCTGTGTCTTCAATTTGATAGGGTGATTTATAAGAGGCAGGGTAAAAGACCAAGCGTTTATCATTCGGGTACAGCCCTTGTAAATCATTTAAAAAGTAAGCCGCGTCTTCTTTATTATCAAGAATAAAAACATGATGTCCTGGGCATTGAGTTGCACATGCTGCTGCGAAAATAGATTTTGCAGAACCAACAATTCCTGACCAATTGATCTTGGCTTGAGAATTTTCAAGAATTTTTAGGGTTTCGAGAACCTTGGGGTGGTCAAGTGAAACTTTGTTAAAGTTATTGAGGTCCATCTTAACTCAAAAAACTCATTGCTTTCTGAACCATATTTTTTGAACCAATAAATAGTGGTGCGCGTTCATGAAGTTCAGCGGGATTTATTTCTAAGATTCTAATACGCCCTGTTGTTGCCAATCCACCTGCTTGTTCAGCAATAAACGCTAAGGGATTACATTCATATAAAAGTCTAAGTCTTCCTTTTGGTGCTGCTGGTACATTTGGATAAATATAAATCCCTCCTTTAATTAGACTGCGATGAAAGTCTGCAACAAGGGAGCCTATGTAACGTCCCGAGTAAGGGCCTTCGTAGTCGTTGTCGTGACTTTGGCAATACTTTATATAGGATGCAATGCCTGGCTCACATTCTTGGATATTCCCCTCATTCATGGCGTACAGTCTACTTGAAACTGGCATTTTCATATCCTGATGTGATAATATAAATAAATTCGTGTCTGGATCTAGCGTGAATCCATGAACACCAGATCCCCAAGTCAAAACCAGCATTGTTGATGTTCCATATAAAACATATCCAGCTAAAGTTTGTTCTGTACCAGGTTGTAGGAAATCCTTCAATTCTGTGCTTTCTCCGTATTGAGATAACCGCTTATATATTGAAAATATAGTTCCAACAGAAACATTGACATCTATATTACTTGATCCATCTAAAGGGTCAAACAAAACCACATAGTCTGCATCTTTCGATTTTTCCGTGTCAAAGGAAACAAATTTTTCATTTTCTTCAGAACCAATTCCTGTTATCGCGCCGGACTTTTTGAAAGCATCAATAAACGCAATATCAGCAATAACATCTAATTTTTGTTGATCCTCTCCTTGAATATTTTGACCACCTTGTGCCCCTAATACATTATCTAATAGTGCTGCTTTTTTTAAGTCATCACTAACTTTTACAGATGCATTTGTAATAGCATCTATTACGGACCATATGTCACGTGAATTGGATGATTTGGGATATTCCGAGTCAAAGAAATGCTGAAGCGTCATGCTGAATGACTTTATTTTAGTTTTACCGATATACTTTTGAAAATGATCTTAGCTAAACATTATGCTTTGACCATAACCCTCTTTGTAAACTGGATTTACAATTAAAGCAGGAATCAATGCATCATTCGTTATGATGTATTGCTCATAATTTGAGGAGATGGCATTGAAAAGATTTCCTTTATTAAGATTCATTATGGCAATGAGATCTGCTTCAACTGAGACAGCGTATTTCACGACCTCCTTATCAAATCCAGTTCTAGAAATAATAGAATGCTTCATATCAACACCTCTGTCCTTGAAAAATCGTTTTGCAAACACAATATTTGATTTTACTTGGTGCTTTAAGAAGTCATCGCTTTCGTCTGGTATAACAACATGAACCATAGATCCAAAATACTTGGCTAATCGAGATACAATTGTGAGTTTCTGTTTCGTTTCTTTATTGAGATCCATTGGCACTACAATCGACTCATAACCCGTCGGTTTTACAACTTTTTCTTGCACAATAATAAAAGGAACTGAAGAATTTGTTACCACTTTTAATGCATGACTGCCAGTAACGTGCTGCCATCCATGTGCACCATGCGTGCCCATAAAAATAAGTTTCGCTTCATGTTCTGCAGCAAAATCACCAATATCCTCGAAAATACTACCAATTCTAACGTTGGGAATTAAATCAACTCCATGCGAGTTAAAATTTTCAACGATTTCTTCAAGCTTAATATTCGCCTCGTGAATTTGATTTTGTTTGGATACAACATGCAGCAATTGAACCTCAGCATCTAATGGTTTGGCGGTGGCAATGGCATGTTCTAGTGCAATATCTGCTACTTTTGTGAAGTCATGGGGTACAATGAATGTTTTTTTACTCATGGACAGATTTTGGTGCAAAGTTAAGATAAAGTAATGAAAAATATATGGTTTTCGTATCTTTATTTTCGTTAATTAACATGTAAATATTCTCAGTATATGCCCTTGATTGGTAGGTTTTTAAAGCAGACGACAGCCATAAGTTATCGCAAGAATGCGAAGAAAACTCAAGGCTATAAAGAACAAAAGAATGTCTTACATTATTTACTGACAAAAGCGAAAACGACCAAGTTTGGACTCGCTCATGAATTCGGCACTATTTTGAATAATGATATGGTGTTGTCTTATCAAAGTAGTGTTCCAATTATGGATTATGATGCCTTTTATGAAAAGTGGTTAAAGTATTCTATCCTTGGTGAAAAAGATAATACTTGGAGGGGACGAATTAAATATTACGCGCTATCTTCAGGGACTACAGGGTCTCCGAGTAAAAGAATACCTGTCACCTCAGAAATGATTCGGTCTTTTCAAAAATCAAGTTTGAAACAGCTTAGCATTCTTCATAGCCTTGATTTGCCACAGTCTTTTTACAGTACTAGTATTCTCACTGTGGGCGGTTCTACTAAACTTAATTACAAAGACACCCATGTCGAAGGTGATTTAAGTGGTATTCTCAAAAAGCACACTTCCTTTATTGCCACACCATTTACGAAGCCAGGGGCCCGTATTAGTGGGGTTAAGGATTGGTCAAAAAAACTTGACTTAATTGTGGAGAGGGCTCCCAAGTGGGATGTGGGTATTCTTGCTGGTATTCCAAGTTGGTGTATTATGCTTATGGAACGTATCGTCGAACACTATAAACTTAATTCAATTCATGACATATGGCCTAATCTCTATGTTTATGTGCACGGTGGCGTTTATATGGAGCCATACAGGCAGCGTTTAAATGCGATTCTTAGCCGTCCTTTAGATCTTCTTGATACGTATTTAGCAAGTGAAGGATACTTTGGTTATCAAGAAGAAACGGCGCAGCAAGGGATGAAGCTATTACTGAATAATGGTATTTTTTTCGAGTTCATTCCTTTTAATACTGATAATTTTGATGAACATGGTGTAGTTAAAAAAGAAGCATCCGCTTACACCATTGAACAGGTAAAAGAAGGTGTTGATTATGCGTTGGTGATTTCAACCAACGCCGGTCTTTGGCGTTATTTAATCGGTGACTTAGTTCGTTTTATAAATCGCGATGAACATGAACTTATAATTTCTGGTCGTATTCGACAATTTTTAAGCTTAAGTGGTGAACATTTATCACTTGGTAATATTAATGAGGGATTACTAAAAACAAGTGATAAATTCGATGTGGAATTTTCTGAATTCACCATTTATGCTGATGAGGAAAAACAATGTCATTGTTGGTATTTAGGAACAACTCAGGATGTTCTTAACCCAAAGGCATTAATAAACTATTTGGATGATGTACTAAGCAGTTCAAACGATGATTATAAGTCTGCTAGAAAGTATAGTTTGAGGTCTCCTGAGGTAAAAATAATCTCTCCTGAACTTTTTTATGAATACATGGCAAAACAAAAAAAGTTTGGTTCTCAAAACAAAATGCCGAGAGTTTTAAATAAAAAGCAGTCTAAAACCTGGCTTTCATTCATTAACGCATTTTAGAGCTCTCAAAAATGGATTTTTTTCCAAAGTTAAATTTCAGACTTACCTCTACGGATTGTCGGTACATGGAGGCGATTTTACCAAGTTCATAGTCATAAGAGACACCAACAGTGAAGCCTCCAAGATCAACAAAGAAAGATGGTATTATTGCACCAGTACTTCTGAAGTAAGAGCCAACCACAAAATATTGATCACTAACAAAAGAGGTTACTCTTGATGCTGATTTCATTTTTAATCGATAAAAAACGCCACCAATTGTTTCTAAATATTTTGCTTGAATAAATTGCGCTGCACTAATTTCTAGATTTGACTCTGGAGATAGTCCATATCTAAGGTTAGCATGTATGCAAAGTTTTACCGGTAATTTATCATCTACAAGAGAATTGTAACGCAATGTGGGCCGATTTAAGTGCTGTAAAGATAAACCGCCCTGAAAACTTAGGTCACTTGCAGATAAAGTGTTCTCGTTGTCTTTATTATAGCTGTAGGCTAATCCGAGGCCAGCATCCAAATGCGAAAATGAATTTATACCGTTAACCTCATTAGGGTCGATATTAGGGTCAAATTGAGTTCCATCCCATTGATTATAAAAGGTCAACCTTGAGAAATCAGCAGATCTATTAGAATATCCAACTTGAATTCCGGCAGATATAGAATGCGCTTTCGAAAGAGGTAGCACACCGCTAGCCGTAATACCACCAGTTTTAATACTAAAGTTTGAATCTCCGCCTATATCATTTAAAAAGTATATACCAACACCCGTATATGCACTGGTTCTTCTGGCTTGCTTACCAATAGAAAACTCCATCATACCCATACTTGTCATGAATTGTGTCCCAGCTCCCAGCCATTGGTTTCTGTGCTGAAGAGAGATACGTTCATATCCCGAAAAGGTAGATGTGGTTGCGGGATTGATCATTGACATGGATTGATCAATCTGGGAGTAGTGAAAGTCCTGCGCAAAGAGAAATCCAGGAGTCAAAAGGAAAGCAAAAAGTAAAAATCTCATACTATCGAATTAACGTTACATTTCCGGAAATAGTTTCACCAGTTCCATCTGTATATTCAACTTTCATGATGTAAGGGTAGACTCCAGTATTGCAATCAACACCTTTATATTTACCATCCCATTGAAAACCTTTGCTTGAAGACTCAAACATGATTTTACCCCATCTATTAAATATTTGAAATTGGAATCCATCAACATTTTGACCTGTAATTATTTGAAAAGTATTGTTGTCGTCAGGACCTATTCCGTTTGGAGAGAAGCCAGAAGGAATATGGACACCCTCAGCACAATCGGGATTACTGTTCGCGGGGTCACATGGGTCTAATGGATCTGTGCCATTGTTGAATTCAGCACCATCACTTAGGCCATCACCGTCAGTATCAGTATTGTTAACATCTGTTCCAATGACCTCCTCTTGTGCATCTGTTAAGCCATCACCATCTGTGTCTATATTACATAGCGGTAGCGAATCATCAGGATCACAAGGATCAAGTGGGTCTGTGCCCGTGGTGACCTCTTCTCCATCATTAAAACCATCATCATCTGTGTCAGGATTTGTAGCATCTGTGCCATTGACAAGCTCTTCATCATTGGTAAGTCCATCGTTATCTTGATCGCAATTTCCAGCCTCGAGATTAGGTATACAAGGATCGGTATTGGCTGGATCTTCTTCATCATTTACACCGTCACCATCTTGATCGTTTATACTAGACTCCAAGGCATCCATTATTCCGTCACCATCAGTATCCGTCGGGTTTGTTGGGTCACCAACTTCAATAAAGTCATTTTCACCGTCTCCATCTGTATCGGGATTATTGGGGTCTGTCCCCACCGTGCCTTCGATTTGATCTGTTATACCATCACCATCTGTGTCTAAATTCGGATCGTCTAAAATGAAAAAGGCTGTAATGTTTTCGGGAGCATTGATGACAATACTATTGGTGTCTTCGGTAATAGCAGCGCTCAATGGGCCATTTGTAAATTCCCAGTGATCAAAAATATACCCTGGAGCCGCTTTTGCCTTTAGATAGGTTTCAATTCCTCCGAAGTATTCTGTCGACCAAGGATAGGATGGTGCCCAAACGGAATTGATTTTTATCTCCCCACTTTCCGCTGGTGAAACGTCAAATGTCGTAGCATGTGGACCATTCAAATCATAACAGTCGATAAGGCCTGATTCCAAAGCTTCACATCTCAGGATTATAAAATCCCTAAGATCTTCAACATTATTTTGCCATTCATTCACGGAACCTCCCCATCTAGCAACTTGGCTTGTCATTTCAGGTGTGATTTTTAACACCATACTGTCTAGCAGATAAAGCATAGAATCACATGAAAAATAGGTATTCACAAGATCGATGTACCTTGTCACATAATATTGTTCTACAATTGGGTTTTCAGCAATTAACTTCTCTAGAATATCTGTATGACCTTGGCCTCCCGGGTTTGGCAGGTTTTCGGCATTACATGGATCGGCATTTGCAGAAACATCAGGGATTCCAGTATAATTGATATAATGACCAAATGTCGCATCCATATCCCACAACACATACCGCCACTTCTTTTTGTCTCCCTCTGGATCTAGGCCATGCCACCAAGCGGTATTCCAATTTAACCAGTCCATATTGACGACATAGGAGTTAAACATGAAGTAATCACACAAGGATTTCCAGTTCAATTTACTATCCACATAGTCAAAATCCGGACCAGCTGACATATTATTATTTTGGATAAAATTCCTCAAGTTGTTCCAGTTGGGTTGTGCGTTTGGTGCACCATAATCTTCCCAGGTTCCTCCCCAGGTTTTGAGGTATTCTATATTGTATTTATCTTGGTCATAATAGTGATCGGTATAATCGCTATCATCTGCTTTCTCTCGAATTTCATAAACGCCCCAGTATTCTCCATTAACGTAAAGTAAGCAGGATCTATTGGTACGCTCATCTAAGCGCATTCCTGCCCAAATGGATAATGTATGTATGAATGCATCTCTAATATGTGCACCATTTTCAAAAGGGTAATTGTCACTTGCCGCAGGTTTTAATATCAACCGTTGAAAGTCATTTCTATTTTTTTCGGGGAAAATTTGATGATCGAGATCTCCGTTATAACCGTATTGATCTCGCATAATAAAGTCAAATCCTCTTTGAGGATATGACCATGAGTCATTTCCATGCTCGTTGAAATCTCCTTCGCCTTCATCAATGAATGTACCATCTTCTTCAAAAAGTTCTAAAGAACCAATAGGTTCAAATTGAGATCCATCAAGAAGCGTATAGACACCCTCACTAGCAATCGACACTATAGGTAAATCATGGGATTCATTTATAAAGTAGGTATTACTTTCATTAAAAGAGGGTAATTCGGCACTGTATGCTGCTGCACGTAATACGGAGGTTGCGTTAATAGTAACAGGGCCGGTATATAATGATGAAGTTGCAGTAGGGTCCGAACCGTCTGTTGTGTATCTAATGTCTGCCCCTGCATCCTGACATGTAATGGTAACATTTATCGCACCAGGGTAAAAACCAGCCTGAATATCAAAAGAAGGTCTTGGCGTATAAAAGTTTTGAGCACCAGTATTTTGACTATTAGGGGTGGGGCTTGTAAATAATTTAAAGTCTGCGGCACCGTCTGTTGAGCGTCCAACAGAATGGTTTGCTTGCGTGCGATGTACAATCTTAAACGAGTCAACAACATTGCCGAGAACATTTGAGAGAATGACCCAATCACCTTCAGTTTGACTTAATTTAAAATTTGTGTGAAGCTCACCTCCTTGGTCTATATCTCTACCCGAGCAAAATATTAGTTTATGGTCGTTTGCATTAATGTTAGAGGCGGGAAAGGTCCATTTTAATGGGTTTCCAGATCTATCTGAGAGATACCACCCGGTTAAATCAACTGCTGCAGCTGTTGTATTATAGAGTTCTACCCAATCCTCTTTGTCACCATATGCATCGTTTACGGTATTCATGTTTGAAGCTGAATACTCATTGATCAATAACTGACTGTAGGAAAAAGAATAGAAGCAAAATGTTATCAGAAATAGGGTGAATTTCATACTCGAGTTCGTTTAGTTTAAAGATTCTTCACAATTATGACGACAATTTGTCGTTTGAGTTGTATTATTGTCTAAAATTATTTTCGATGGTTCATAAAATTAAGCTATTTCTGTTTCTTTCTCTAGTGATTTTCTCATTTTCTTTTTGTTCGAAAGTAGAGGGTCCAGGAGGAGGTGCGACGATAAGAGGTCTCGTTATAGAAAGAGATCATGTCGGTGTAAATGTTTTTGAATATCCTGCGGTTGATCAAGACCTTTATATTATTTACGGAAATGAAAATTCTTTCTATGATGACGATGTGAAAACGAGTTACGATGGAAGCTTTGAGTTCAGGTATCTTCAAAAGGGAGATTATCAGGTATTTGTTTACTCAGATGTTAATCCAGCAGACCAAACCCCTCAAGATCCTAGTTCTACAGAGGCTTTATTGACCTCAGTTACAATTAATGAAAAAGATGATGTTTTGAATATGGCTACGATTTACATAGAAAAATACTAATGCTGAAAAGAATTGTATTTCTGTTTTTCTTAATGTTTATACCTATAATGGTTCATAGTCAGTCCTTAGAATTATGGAATGCTTTCGGAACTAAATATAAAGTCAATAAAAAGATATCGCTGACTGCTAGCTTTACGAGTCGCATTGGAGAAGGTTCAGTTGGTAGTTTTTTTCCAGAGTTATCAATGCGATACAAAGTTCTTGACTGGCTGAGTGTCTCTGGGGATTATCGTTTGGTATCAAAAAGGGCTTTAAATGGAAATTATCTTGGAGCGAATCGGTTCAATTTTAATTTGAAGTTTCGTAATTCATATAAGAGAATTAAGTATAGTTGTCGTTTTCGTTATCAAATGAGTTCAAGGGGTGGAGGAGGAGCGACTTACGAGTCTGATTTTGATGAAGCATTCCGATTTAAGCCTGTTTTCGCCTACAATATTCGAAAAAGTATTTTTGAACCTTCTTTTAGCTTTGATTTTTTCTATAATCCAACAAATGGTATTTATGGAAAGCGCTTCGATAAAGTCCGTTACGCATTAGGAACCTCTATTGAAATTGGAGATGCGCATGAGCTCGATGTGGCATTTAAAATAGACCAAAGATTCAATTCAAGTAATAATGGTAATAAGCTAATTTTCTCTCTAGCCTATACTGCAAACCTTAACAAGCTTCTTAAAGGGTCATCGAAAAAAGGACTATAGATTTTCTCGATCAAGACATCTGTAATGTATAGCCTCCGCTATGTGTTTTTTTTCAATATCTTTTTGACTGTCGAGATCTGCAATCGTGCGTGCAATTTTTAAAACTTTATGGTATGCTCTTGCGGATAAGTCAAGTTTTTCCATTGCATTTTGAAGTAGTGCATGTGCTTCTTCGTCAAGAGCGCAATGCGTTTTTAGCTCTAGAATTGAAAGTTTAGCATTCAAGGTTGCTTTCATTCTTGTTCTTCGTTCTTGAATTTCTCTTGCGTTAAGAACTCTTTTTTTTATGCTTTCACTTTTTTCTTGTGGTTCACTAGATTGTATTTCTTCAAATGTGATAGGTGCAACTTGAATATGTAAGTCTATACGGTCTAATAAAGGGCCTGAGACTTTTGATTTGTATTTTTCTCTTGATTTTTTTGTGCACTGACATGACTTTTTTGGATGCCCATAATAACCGCATGGACATGGGTTCATGGCGGCTATAAGTGTAAATGAGGCAGGAAATTCAATGGACATATTCGAGCGGCAAATTTGTACAGATTCATTTTCAAGAGGTTGTCGTAATACTTCTAGCGTGCTGCGTTTAAATTCGGGGAGCTCGTCAAGAAATAAAATTCCGTTGTGAGCCATAGATATTTCTCCAGGTTTGGGATTTGACCCGCCTCCAACCAATGCTACATCAGAAATAGTATGGTGTGGTGCACGGTATGGTCGTTTTTTAAGTAGACCGTTTGTCGTCCCTTCTTTTGAAATAAGGCTGTGTATACTTGTGGATTCTAGTGCCTCTTCGAGTGCTAAGTCCGGTAATATTGTTGGAAATCTTTTTGCAAGCATTGATTTTCCTGCTCCCGGAGGACCAATTAGAATAAGGTTGTGTCCTCCTGCTGCTGCAATCTCAAAGGCGCGTTTAGCGTGGTGTTGTGCTTGGACCTCGCTATAATCGTTTGTCAATTCACCTTGATCTTTTATTTTTGGTTCAGTAAATATTGGCAGTGTGCCGTTGTTTTCAAAATAGCTTATTACATCTGAAAGATTTCTAACGGGAATAATATTTATTCCTTTGATCAAATGCACCTGATTAAAATTCTTCATAGGAATAATAATGCCCTTAAAGCCCTCTGATTTTGCCTGAAGAACACGTGAGAGAATGCCGCGACATGGTTGAATGGACCCATCTAATGAAAGTTCACCAATGAATACATGCTTTTCCAATTCTGTAGTAGGGAGTTGATTGCTTACACCTAAAATACCCACAGCAATAGGTAGATCGAAAACAGACCCCTCCTTCTTTAGGTCTGCTGGAGCCATATTTATTGTTATTTCTCTTCTTGGGAAATTGAGGTTTGTATTTTTAAAGGCTGCTTTTATTCGCTGATGACTTTCCTTAACTGCATTGTCAGGAAGCCCAACTAAAAAAAAGTTGATTCCTTTTCCGAGAAACACTTCAATTACAATGGTTATTGCACTTAATCCATAGAGTGTGCTAGATGATGTTTTTACGAGCATTTTATTATTCTTTTCTATTTAAGATACGATCTCCTTGCTCAAATTAAAAGTTGATTTTTAGTCTATTTTTACGTATTTTATATTGTATTGAGTTCCTCAATTATACTCAACTAGAACATCTCACAAGCCTTAATTTTTCTATTGTATCTTTATTTTTTTAAAGTCAATTAATTATGATTCACGGTACACATAATGCAGAGGAAGATCCACGTAATGAAAAGGTCTGGATTTCAATTAATGGAGAATACTTCCAAAGAAACGAGGCGAAAATCTCTGTTTTTGATAGCGGATATCTTGTCGGTGATGGTGTTTGGGAAGGAATTCGTCTGCACCATGGGAAATTGGTATTTATTGAAGATCATCTTAAGCGTCTTTGGACGGCAGCCAAAGCAGCAGGAATAAAGCTTCCTTTTTCAAAGGCTGAACTCATCTCATCCATTCATAGTGCTTTGTCTAAGAATGAGATGAATGACGGCGTGCATGTTCGTGTAATGATAACTAGAGGTATTAAGAAGACGCCATCACAAGACCCTCGACTTACTATTTCAGGACCAAATGTGGTAATTATTGCCGAGTATAAACAAGCCTCTGCTAAAACCAAAGATAAAGGTATCACATTATTTACAAGTTCCTTTCGTAGGGGTAGACCTGACTATTTAGACCCTAAATTAAATTGTCATAGCAAATTACATGAGGTCCAAGCACTAATTCAAGCCATAGAGGCGGGTGCGGATGAAGCTCTAATGCTCGATGTCAATGGCTTTGTAAGTACCTGTAATGCAACAAATTTTTTCATAGTAAAAGAAAATGCGGTCTGGACCTCAACAGGTGCGTATTGCATGAATGGTATTACCCGACAAAAAGTGATCGATCTTTGTTTTGAAAACAACATCCCATGCCATCAAAAGAATTTTTCACTTTATGACACTTACAGCGCAGATGAAGCTTTTGTGACAGGAACATTTGGTGGATTAACTCCCGTAAGTGCAATAGATGGGAAGCCAATAGAAAATCAAACAGAAATTGCTCTAACCAAAAAGTTAGATCGTTTATATGAACAATTAATTGCGGATGAAAGCAAAGCAAAATAGTAAAAGACTTTTTCTTTGGTCTGGCCCACGGAATATATCAACTACCCTTATGTACGCTTTTGCGCAACGATCAGATACCGTCGTTTACGATGAGCCATTATATGGTGCTTATTTATCAAAAACGGAGGCGAAAGAATATCATCCCGGAGCAAAAGAGATAATAGATTCAATGTCGAGTTCTTATGTTGATGTTATAGAACAAATGTTAGGGAGGCATAAAAAGCCTGTGGCTTTTTTTAAGAACATGGCGCATCATTTGTTAGATGTTGATCAAAGCTTTTTAAAGGAGGGGATGAATATAATCTTAACTCGAGATCCCAAAGAAATGCTTCCGTCCTTTGACAAGGTGATTTCAAATCCGAAAATTGAAGATGTTGGTTACAAAGCGCACGTTGATCTTGTCGAAAGGCTTGAATTATTACAAGCAAAGTATGTTGTTTTAGATGCAACATTGCTCTTGAAGAATCCTGTTGGTGTTTTGAAAAAACTATGTCAGGCTTGTGGAATAGCTTTCGATTGTGGTATGTTAAAATGGAATAGGGGACCTAGACCTGAGGATGGGATATGGGCGAAGTATTGGTATGGTAACGTGCATCGGTCAATGGGCTTTCAGGAGTATAAGCTAAAGACAACCAGTTTCCCTGCACGTTTAGAACCTCTTTTAGAGGAGTGTCGGATATATTATGACGTACTCAAAAAGAAAGCTTTAAAATAGCCACAAAAAAAATGGGGAGCAAGTGCTCCCCATTCTTTAAATGTAAAGTGAATTAGTTCTTAATAATTCGTTTCGTAGAAACTGAATTATTAGAATTAACAACGATCATGTAGGCTCCATTCATAAGGTTAGAAAGATCTAAACTTGCGAAGTTACCTTCAGTATTCATAGTTTTTACAACTTTTCCTGTAATATCAATTACTTGAATTGATTCCATTTTTTGGTCCGAACGTACATCTAAGTTCGAAGTAAATGGATTTGGATAAACTGAGAAGTCAACTTCTTCTTCATTTAACCCTACTGTAGGAAGTTCATCTCTTACAAAGATAAATTGCCATACTCCTGGGCCAAAATTGATTTGTGCCGTCATCGTTTCTCCATCAGCAGAGAATGAAACGTCATAAGTTATGGTTGAAACAACCTCAGCAGGACTTGCAAGCTCACCATTATTATGAACTTTAGAAAGCCCTAAATAAGCACCTTCTCCATTCACTGTAGCTTTCATTGTAGTTGCATCATAAGCCCAAGTGTATGCGCCTGTTCCATCATGTGGAGCAACTGGAGCACCACAACCTTCTTCAACACCTTGCCACGCTTCTAACCATGTATCAGATTGAAGAACGTTTTCAAAAGTACCATCCTCATTGAACACATAGAAGTCATCAAACAAACAAGCTCTCGTGTCAACATCAGCAGCAGTATTTGAATACCATGATAAATCTGAAGCACTTGGTCCAACAGATAGAGCACCGGCCTCTGGTTGCAATCTCCATGCACCTTCAAGCGTTGCTTCGACAGTTGGTCTTACCAAAATGAATTGCCAAAACCCTGGGCCGAAGTTAATTTGAAGTGTTAGAGTGCTTTCGTCTGGAGATAAAGACATGTTATAGGTGATTGCTTCAACAGCTTCTGCAGGACTTCCTAATTCACCAGCATTGTGAACTTTCGAAAGTCCTAAGTATGCACCTGTACCGGTAACAGTAACTGTTCCAGCTGTTGCGTCTGCAGACCATGTCGCCGCAACAGAACCGTCATGAGGGGCTACTGGAGCACCGCAACCTTCGGCTACACCTTGCCAACCTTCTAGCCATGTTTCAGACTGAAGAACATTTGAAAAAGTTCCGTCTGCGTTAAACACATATTCGTCATCAAATAGACAAGCTCTAATAGCTACATCTTCTACAGAGTTTTGATACCAAGACAAGTCTTCAAGAGAGGGACCCACAGCCAAAGCACCAGCTTGTGGAGCTAAAACCCATGTACCTTCAATATTCACTGGAGGAGGTGTACCTGTTTCTTTTTCTAGAATAAATTGCCAGAATCCAGGGCCAAAGTTGATGTCTAAAGTCATTCTGTTACCATCAGCGGACATCGTTACATTGTAAGTAATTGAAGAAACGGCCTCTGCAGGGCTTCCTAATTCACCTCCATTGTGTACTTTTGCTAGTCCTAAATATGCACCTGAACCCGCAACAGTTACTGTACCAGTAGCTGCGTCTTCTGACCAAGTAAATGCGCCAGCACCATCATGAGGTGCAATTGGAGCACCACATCCTTCTGCTACACCTTGCCAACCTTCAAGCCAAGTCTCTGACTGAAGAACATTTTGGAATGTACCATCGGAATTAAAAACGTATTCGTCATCGAAAAGACAAGCTCTGGTATCAACATCAGCCGCAGTATTTGCGTACCAACTTAGATCACTTAAGCTTGGGCCAACAGCCAAAGCACCAGCTTCTGGAGCTAGTTTCCACGTGCCTTCTACTTGACCAAAGGTCAAAGACATCGGAATTAAAAATAATAAAGTAAAAATTTTTTTCATTCGTTGTAATTTTGTTAAACTTATTAAGTGTCATATTGACACGACCTAAAGTTGCACATTATTATCCAATAAAAAAAATATTTAGTGTCATAATGACTATTAGTAGGTATTCAACTAATATTTATATAAAAAAACGAATCGAAAAATTGAATTAGTTCAAAATGTTGGTTTCTTTTCCAAACTGGCGAATAGAAACAAAAACTGCAGCGGCGGCAACTGATAACATAATGAGAAAAGAAATAGCTAATAATATATAATCAAGATTACCTGCGATCAAAGATTTTGTTGTGAGGACAATATTAAGTATTGGAATACAGGCTGTTAAGTAGTTGAGTTCTATCCCAGGGAATAATCCGAGCATTGCGGGAAGAACGACAACTATATTTAGAGGTGTTATTATACTTTGCGCCTCTTTAAAGCTTTTGGTGTACACTGAAATAGGAATCATAATTCCCGCAAAGAAGACGGTTAATGGTAGCAGTAAAGCGAATAATTTTATGATGATTGGAAACGTCAGAATTTTAGAAACAACAGCCATTAAGGTTGGGTCTGGAATGAGGTCTAAAAACTCAATGGATACAAAAAGGCCGAAGAGCGCAGAAAAAGAAGCGGTTAATCCCGATAAGACCACTACGAGCATTTTGCCAATTAAAATTTTCCAGCGTTGGACAGGTGTGCTAAGGAGAGTCTCTATCGTTCCTCTTTCTTTTTCTCCAGAAAATAAGTCAATTGCAGGGTACATACACCCTAAAAAACCAAAGGCGATAAAGATGTAAGGTAGAATTCCACCTGCAAGTTCTCCTAACATTTGTCGGTCGCTTGCTGTATTTTGATAGGTTATTCTGTAGGGTTGAAGTTTTTGTTCATCAATACCGAGTTCATCATACCTTTTGAGGCGCTCTTCTGTTTCTATGATATTCATATATCCCTTTATACGTTCTGAATAACCAATATTTGTATTATCTATGGCCCAAAGTACATTCGCTGTGCCTTGCGCTGCTAGAATCCCTTCTAAACCTGAGTCGTACCAGAGCGCAATATCAATTACTTCATCGTTTTGGTCTTTAAAGAGTCTTGCACTATCACCGTTATATGCGATTAATTCTTTTGGGCCGAATGATGCAGGTATGCTTTTTAATTGTTTAACGATGAGGTCGTTGGAGTCGCCAATAATACCAATCTTCAATATCTTCTCACTTGCCGATTCATTGAATGAATCTGAAACACCAACAACCACATTAATAAGAATCGGAAATACTAGTAATGGTATCGCGACCATAATGAGCATCGTTTTTCGATCTCGAATGGTTTCTTTTAATTCTTTTTTGAATATTTTAAATATCATGATTGTACAATTTTAATGAAGGCACCTGTAAGGCTTTGTCCTTCCATTTCTTTCCGGAATTCCTCCATAGTGCTTTGATGCTTTAGAGTTCCATTATGAATAATTGCTAAACGATCAGATAGCAAATCTACCTCGCCCATTATGTGGCTGGAGAAAATAACAGTTTTGTTTTGGGCCTTATAATCTCGAATAAGTTGAATAATACTAGCTGCAGTAATGACATCTAGTCCGCTGGTCGGTTCATCTAAAATTAAAATTTCAGGATCATGTATCATAGTTCGACAGATGGAAACCTTTTGCTTCATTCCGGTACTTAATTGACCAATTCGTTTATTCGCAAAACCATTCATATCGAGAAGATCGTACAAATAAGCTTTTCGCTCCTTTAAGGTGTTGCTAGAGACGCTGTAAAGCGATCCGAAGTAATCTATAATTTCATTAGCGGTGAGTCTTGCATAAAGGCCTGTAGATCCTGTTAAAAAACCTATTTTCATTCTGGCTTCTCTTGGGTGTTTTACAGCGTCAATACCACAAACCTCAATACGCCCTGACGTTGGTTTAAGTATCGTAGCAAGCATTCTCAGTGTCGTGGTTTTACCTGCACCATTTGGTCCAAGAAGTGAATACACCTCTCCTGGTTTACATGAAAAGTTTAGATCGTTTACAGCACGAGTGAATTTGCGATCCGTTGCTTGCTCCTTTCTTTGTTCTTTACTGAGTTTAAATTCTTTTGAAAGGTTTTTTATCGTAATCATAAATTGTTTTTCAGGCTTCTGCTTTCCAGGGCAATAGCTTTGTTTTTATTTGCTAATTGACCGCATGCCGCATCGATATCTTTCCCTCTACTTCTTCGAATATTTACGATTAGATTTTTGGACTCAAGAAATGCTGCGAACTTTTCAACTTTTAACGCATCTGCTTGCTGAAAAGGTTCGCCATCAATGGGATTGTATTCAATAATATTGATTTTACAGGGGACACATTTTGCAAACTCTGCAAGCTCACGCGCATCCTGGATTGTATCATTAAATTGATCGAAAATAATATATTCAAAAGTAACACGTGAGCCTGTCTTTTCATGAAAATATTCTATTGCCTCTTTGAGAGATTGAAGGTTATTACTCTCATTAATCTCCATTATTTTATCGCGCTTTTCGTCATTAGCGGCATGAAGTGAAAGTGCTAAATTGAATTTAACGCCGTCATCACCTAACTTCTTAATCATCTTGTGAATTCCCGCTGTGGAAACAGTAATACGCTTAGGGGACATTCCGAGCCCCTCTGAAGAACAGATTTTCTCAATAGAACCGATAACGTTTTTATAATTTAAAAGCGGTTCCCCCATGCCCATATAAACAATATTGGATAAGGATTTATCGTGTCTTTTTTCCGCTTCTTTTTTAAGATAGAATACCTGATCATAAATTTCTCCGGCTGATAAATTCCTGAGTAACTTCAGTTTTCCCGTTGCGCAGAAAGCACAAGCCAAGCTGCAGCCAACTTGAGAAGATATGCATGCGGTCATCCTTCTCGGTGTTGGTATTAAAACCCCTTCGACCACAGATTTTTCATCAATTGAAAAAGCACATTTTAATGTTTTGTCTTTACTGAGTTGCTCGTCTTTTAAGGCTATTTTATCAATGGAGAAGTTTTCCGACAATAGGGATTGAAGCGGTTTTCCAATATTTTTCATATCCGAAAAACAACCACAATTTTTCTTCCAAAGCCATTCATATATTTGTTTGGCGCGAAATTTAGGAATATTCTGTGCTACAAGAAAGGATTGTATTTCCTCTAAGTTCAGAGACCGAATGCTTGTTAGCTTTTTGGTCATAATGTTTTATCGATTCAACATCACCGGCATCACCAGCATTAATATATCTTCTTTGTCATTATCACCTGAAACAGGTGTTAAAATTCCAGCACGACTAGGCTCACTCATCGATAATTTAACCTCGTCAGAATCTAAGTTATTTAGCATTTCAACAATAAATCTCGAATTGAAACCAATTTCTAAATCAGAACCATCATAATTACAAGTTAAGCGCTCATTAGCCTCATTGGAAAAGTCAAGGTCTTCTGCTGACAAGGAAAGTTCTGAGCCTGCAAGTTTAAGCTTGATTTGGTGGGTTGTTTTATTCGAGAAGATAGAAACACGCTTAATGGAATTTAAAAGCTGTAATCTGTCTATTGTTAAAACGTTTGGATTCTCTTTTGGGATGACAGCTTCATAATTTGGATACTTCCCATCTATTAATCTGCAAACTAAAACTAAATCACTAAAGGTAAAAACCGCATTGGATTCATTGTATTCTAAAGTAATATCCTCATCTCCTTTAAGATTAGCTTTTAGCATATTTAAAGGCTTTTTCGGGAGAATAAATTCTGAACTATCTGTCGCGCTTGCATCCGATCTTTTGTAACGGACAAGTTTGTGTGCATCGGTAGCCACGAAAATAATATCCTTCTTATCAAATTGACAGTAGACACCACTCATTGCGGGTCTTAGTTCATCATTTCCTGCTGCAAAAAGGGTTCTATTTATGGCCTTTGCAATTATATCACCTGATATTTTGATTGAGCTCTTATTTTCTATTTTGGGCAGTTTAGGGAACTCCTCCCCACTGAAACCGACCATTTTTGACTTACCATTATCGTAAGCAACCTCAATATTGAAAGTAGCATTAACCTTGAAGGTACAAGGCTGATCCGGTAGGCTTTTGAGCACTTCGAGTATAAGTTTAGCAGGTATGGCAACTATACCATCCTCCTCTGTTTGGACGGATAGTTTGGTAATCATTGTCGTCTCAAGATCTGTCGCTGAAACTGTGAGTTCATTGCCTTTTATAGAGAACAAGAAATTATCTAAAATAGGTAAGGTGTTGCTTGTGCTAAGAACTCCTGATATGCTTTGTAAATGTCTTAATAAAGTTGCGCTGGAAGCGATAAAATTCATGCCAATATTGTTTTGTACAAAAATAACAATTCAAGTGATATAGCCCGAATTGTAGGCTTTGTATTTCTTTGTAGGCTTTTTACAGGGACAAATGCATCTTCAAGTAGACCTTAAACGCAACCCTTTGAATAATGCGAAACCCAAGATTATCCTCAAATGGAGAACTCAGATCAACGATGTAACAAAGTTGCGAGATGTTTTTTGCAGTCAATACGCTCTCTATTTCTAAAGCTAAAGTTTCTAGGGATTCATTTTTTACAGGCCCTTCTATTTTCAGTTCAATACCTGCGAGTTGAAAGTCTTTTGTTATTTGCTTAAGTGTGTTAGCGCGAAATTTTGCATCATTCCATAGTTCGTTCCATTTTAATTGGAAATTGTTTTTACTTAAGGCGTTATTTGGATTTTTCAGCGTATCTTGTTTTCAACATTAATTCAAAGGTAAGGTGCAAATATTACAACAAGAAATAAATCGTTTATGCTCAAGTATTCTTGAGGGTATTGAAGCTAAAATAGATGACAATCGCAAGGAAATTTTGGAGGCGATAGCGAATATGATTGATAGTGAAATCCAACAGGGTAAAGACGTAAAGCTTGTTTATTTGTGTACGCATAACTCTAGACGCAGTCATTTTTCTCAGGTCTGGGGCTGTGTCGCATCGGTCCTTTTTGGTTTTGATCACATTCAAACTTTTTCAGGAGGGACAGTTGCAACAGAATGTCATCCGAATACAATTTCCGCGCTAAAACAACTTGGGTTTAGAATTACAAGTGATGATTTAACTGTTGAAAATCCGCACTACAAAGTATATTATACTTCTGATGATTTTATTGATTGTTATTCAAAAGCCAATACCGATACGGTACTTCCTCAGCATGACTTCATTGCCATAATGACCTGTTCTGATGCTGATGACAATTGTCCATTGGTTCCAGGAGC
>JAQXCN010000054.1 GCA_029251865.1 Crocinitomicaceae bacterium
AACGAGCAGTACAAGAAAAAACTTGAACAGGCCTACAAAATGTCAACCAGCAATCGCACGGAAAGCGATCGCTTGACCAAAGAGGCAGATGAAATACTTGATGAAATTAAGAAAATAGAAATAGCAGAATCTTAATCTCTTTTCCAATCAGCCCCCTTATTTTGAGTGTATGGTATTATACCATCCAACTTATCCTCGACTACAGATAAACGCTTAATTACTTTATTCAACTCCTCCTTCAGTTTAACGTATTGCTTTTCCGCTATGCGCTTGTTCTCACGATGCGTATTCGTAACTCCTGTAGTATTCTGGTAAAGCTGATATCCGACCATCCCCAAACGCTCTGAAATACTAGGAACCGTCTCAAAATCCCTTGAAGTCCTTACTTTATCACCCCACATTGACACTTCTAAATCCTTAAAGGTCATTTTCATATCACGTATTGATTTCAACATACTCAAATCTGTATTTGGATAGTTAAGCAATGCCTTCTCAATCAGCGCGATGCTTTCCTTGGTCTCACCCATGACCTTCTCCGTGCCACTTACTTTTCTATTTAGCTCTGCAATTTCGGCACGAAATGCCTTGAGTTCTTCAGGGTTTTCAGCGAGTAAGGTCTGATTATTCAAGCCCTTTACGATGAAAGGTTCTTTAACAATAAGCGCCTCTACTGAACCATCTTTTACATAAGAAACGCTTAAAGCAAAGTTTCCTGGGGTAACCAAGAAACCACTGCCGCGAGAACCGATAGGATCAGTAGAATTTGTCCTCAAATCCCATACCTGTCGCTGTATTCCTTTTTTTGGAGAAGATTTCATTCGTCTAATCTCATTTCCTGAGGCATCGTAAATTTGCCAGATTAGAGCGGCTTTTCCCTCTGCATCTTCTGCTCTTATTTCGTCAAAACTAGGATAAAGAACGTCTCCACCTTCTTTCTCTAGTTCCTTTTCATTTTTTTGACGTTTTGACTTTAAGGATGTCTCAACCGCATTTAGATGTAAACTGAATGTTGCACCATAAACGGGGTTCTTAGCAGACCACATGTTATGTCCCTGAGAACCCGTGCCTCCTCCACCTAAAGGTGTTGCTGGGATGTACAATAGTGCATCCTTGACTGGAAATAGATGCGCTCTTTTAGTCACAATCTCTTTTCCAATAGTTCGAAATGGTTCATAATTATCTAAAACATAAAAACCACGACCAAAAGTAGCGGCAACTAGATCACTTTCTCTTTGTTGAATATCTAAATCATAAACTGCAATCGTAGGCAAGCCTGAGAGTTTAGTCCAGCTTTGCCCCTTATCAATTGAGAAAAACGCACCAAATTCCGTGCCTGCAAAAAGTAAATTCGGATTAATATGATCTTGTTTAATACAATATACATTCCCGCGCTCTGGAAGATTTGAAGTAATTGATTCCCATGTCTTTCCTCGATCGCCTGAGCGCAATAGGTAAGGCGTAAAGTCTCCATCACGTTGACTATTGAAGGCTACAAAAACCTCGTTTTCATCATGTAGTGAAGCTGTAAGCATATTGACCTTTGTTCGGGTTGGAACACCCTTAATGGCATCAACCTTAAGCCAGGTTTTTCCGTCATCGTTCGTGATTTGGATCAAACCATCATCTGTTCCAGCATAAAGCAGCCCTTTCTTTATTGGGGATTCATCCAAGGCAACGATATTTCCATAAATGGTAGTGGACTTATTCTTCATCACCGCATCCATGGACCAAACCTGACCCATAACCGGTAATTTGTTTCGGTCTAGTTGCCGGGACAAATCTGGAGAAATTGTTGACCAATCATCTCCTCTATTCTCAGATTTAAATAATTTATTCGCTGCAAAATATATTGTAGATGCATTATGGCGAGAAACAAGAAGTGGAGCATCCCAATTCCAACGATAAGCTGGCTCATTTTCACCGGGCATAGGTTGAATGGGCACTTTTTCTCCTGAAGCTTTATCATATCTTACAATCCATCCATATTGCGCCTGAGCATAAGTAATATTTGGGTTTTCCCAATCCGTAGCCGATTCAAATCCATCTCCACCATTCGTTATGAACCAATCTGAATTAATTATTCCTGCCGCACTGTTAGTAGCAGAAGGACCTCCCATGGAGTTGTTGTCTTGTGTTCCTCCGTAAATATTGTAGAAAGGCGCATCGTTGTCTGTGGTTACTTTATAAAATTGAATTATTGGGATATTAGCAAAATAACGCCACTCTTTTGCGTGCGTGTAGGTTTCATAAACGCCTCCATCACAACCCACTACCCAATGATCTGTATTATTGGGGTCTATCCAGATTACATGATTATCGACATGCTTCTTTTTCTCTCCGGTTCTTTTAAAGGTTTTACCTCCATCTTCTGTATGATGCAAATAAGTATTCATTGAAAATACTTTATTCACATCCTTAGGGTCACAAAAAATCTCTTGATAATAATTTCCACTGGTTGCATAATCACTCTGCTTACTCCAGTTTTCCCCTTTATTTGTTGAACGGTAAAAACCTTTCTTACCGTATCGTGCTTCGGCAATAGCGTATATAACATTCGGATCCGCTGGGGAAATAGCCATTCCGACGCGCCCCATATAGCCTTGCGGCAAACCTCCATTTATTTCTTTCCAAGTTTCGCCACCATCAATTGACTTATACAGCCCAGACTCAGGACCACCGCTAATAAATGTCCATTCTCTTCGGCGACGTTGATGTGCAGAGGCATAAAGAATACTAGGATTCGATGGGTCCATATGCACCTCAGCAATACCCGTATTCTCAGAAATAAAAAGGGTCCTATTCCAGGTTTCCCCTCCATCAATACTTTTATAAACGCCGCGATCCCCCCCACTACTCCATAAGGGACCATAAGCTGCAACCCAAATAGTGTTTTCGTCATCTGGATGGATAACAATACTACCTATATGTTCACTATTCTTGAGCCCCATGTTTTTAAATAACCCACCTCCATTCAAGGATTTATACACTCCATCACCATATGATACTGATCTTTGATTGTTGTTTTCTCCAGAGCCCACCCAAATTGTATTTTTATTGGATGGCGCAATCTCGACACAACCTATAGAGTATGAATCATAGTTGTCAAAAATGGGATTAAAAGTAATACCATGATTTTGCGTCTTCCACAACCCTCCAGATGCCGTTGAAACATACCATGTATCGGTATTTGTAGGGTGAATTGCAATGTCTGATACACGACCTGATGTTAACGCAGGACCTACCATTCTAAAAGAAACTGCCGATACTGTCCCTGCGTCAATTGTATTTTTTTCCTGCGCACATGCTGAAAAAGCAAGAACAATAAATAAGAGATTTAGATTTTTCATAAATGAAGCGATTTGAATTTATTTTGACTGATGTATGACAAAATTATTTTATTGTGATTTTTTCGATGTAAGTTTTGACACCATCATTTACGTGTAAAATATACACTCCTGATTTAACATCGAGATTAATTAGCGTATGTTCGGTTTGTAAAATTTGATGGAATACAACCCGGCCATCTGCACTGAAGATTGCTAAGTCAGGGTTTGATAAAGTGTGCGAAATGGTAAATTGACCCTTTGAAGGATTCGGAAAAACAACAAATGGTGAGGCTAATTGATCAACACCACTTAATTGCCCCATTACGTTGATGTTGTCCATGAAAAAATTATTTCCCCAACCATTTATTGCAACAAATCTTATTGCTACGCTTTGACCCAAATAAGAGGTTAAGTCGATTGAATTGTTTGCCGACCAATCAGAACAATCGGAAGGATACCATTCATCGTTTGTACTAGGAACAGTAATTAAATCATCTCCAAATGCGTAGAATAAAGTATCATATGAAGCCCAACAGTCGGAACTAATATCAATTCTAAAGCCGTCTTCATATGAACCACCCCATTTCGTGTAGGCATAATCAAATTCAAGCATTGCACTAATGGCATTTGTCAAATCAATTTTAGGTGTAATTAACTCGGCCTCATCTTCCACTTGATTAATAGAAAAGTGGTTGACCATTACACAATTCGTAACTTCACAATCAGGTCCGTTTTCGGTATTAAATGGCGACCAACCATAAGAATTGTTTGCATTATACTGTGTCCAAAACTCCGTAATACCTGATTCGAAATCCTCTATAACGTCCAATTGAGCAAGCGACTCCTCAAACTCAATAAACATTGAATAGGATTGTGAACTACTACCAAAATCATCTGTTACTGTGAGTGTAACATCATAGAATCCTGGATCATCATACTGCACTAGGGGATTTTGTTCACTTGATGAAGCAGGTGATCCACCCGAAAAAGTCCAAGACCAAGTCGGATTATTCGATGAAAGAACCGAATGGTCAATAAACTGAACTTGGTTATCCAAACAAGAAACTTTAAACTTATCTGCTGCAATTTGAGCCATTGGTTGGGAATCTTCATATAAATCAACTTCATAAACACTTCTGTTTGTCGCATTCCGAAGTAAACCATCTTTATACTTGATCACAAGCTTTGTGGATGTTGAACTTAAGGGTAAATTATTGTTAAACAAGGCCCAGTCAGTCATTGTGTTATTTCGGTAATAAACTGCACGCCGGGTCCCAATATAAACTCCCCCATTTGTTCCTTTTTGGTGCTCAATATTCGTAATAACTTCTCCATCAAGCGAACTACTTGAATAGTTACCCCAAGTTTGACCACCATTTGTAGATTTAAAGACCATCCTTCCATTTAAATTCGTATTCCCATATTGAGAGGTCCTTGCCGCCCAAAGTACATTTTCGTTGCTGGCACTTACCGCAATATCAAAAGGAACCCAAAGTTCCCCATTTAAGAGCGCCAGAGGTGGTGTTATATCGGCCCATGTCACCCCGCCATCTTGACTGCTCCATATTTTTTTATCGCCCCACCAACTTTCGTAGGTAGTCACATAAATAAAATTCAAATCAGCACGTGAAAGTTCAATACTCATTACCCTATGGTCGAATGAATGCACAATAGTATAGGATAATCCATTGTCCAAGGTCTTTAATAAGTTCTGACCTCTACCTAGGTATATATGCTGATTATTTCTCGGATCCCATTCCATAGTAGAGGACTCACCAAAAATATATGAGCCATTTGGCAAAGAATCGAATTGAAATCCAACTATGTTTTGTGTGCGGTCTCCAGAGAGGACTCTTCCCTCGTAATCATCATAAGCAATACGGTCATCTCCAAAATTCACAAATCCACGCACCCCATCCCCACCTCCGGTACAAATCCAATCATTAATGTAAGTGTCGTTATCTTTTAATAAAGTTCCGTTGTGGTATGCCCCTCCTAACATAACGTCAGATTGTGGACTTGCGCCAAAACCCCAAAAATCAGTACCCTCAATCCCGACCTGAGACTTATTGATCGTGGTTCCTCCGTCCGTTGACATAAAAATACCTCCATCACAAGCAATCCATAATTCGTCCCCAAAAAACCGTATGTCATGAATATCAGCATGCACATAGCCAAGTTCGGCAGGTTCAGACCACTTTGCTGGACAGATCCAAGTAACACCAGCATCTGTTGAAATCCAATGATTAACACCGCCTAAATGCAGTTTATCCGGATTAGTTGGATCTACTGCTAATCCAACATCGTAATAATATTGTCCTCCATTATCCTCTCCTTCCTTGTCCCAACCCATCATATTTATATTGGTTAAAGACGGTGGACCCGCTGGCTGTTCACCACAACATTGAAAAGTCCATGATACGCCTTCATCTTGAGAGAGGTAAATGCCATAAGTGCCGCTTCCACCATTAGCAGAACCTGTAGCATTGGCATAAATTAAACTGGGATTTGCCGGAGTCACAGCGATTTCAACGCGCTCTTGATGGTCATCAGGACCAGTCGGATTTGGCCAGCCGTTGGTTTGAATAGCAAAGGTATTTGCACTATTTGTTGATTTGTAGAATTCTGTATGATTGTCGACTACTTTAATTGTATAAACAATCGATGGGATAGAAGGGTGCAATTCAATCTCTTGAAATTCGCCATCCATAATCTCTGTCCAAGTTTGTCCTGAATCTGTTGTCTTAAAAAAGCCTTTGTTAGATGTTAAATAGATTTCAGATGCTACAGATGGGTGCATAACAATATCTTTTACGTTATGTGATTCCGCTTGAAAAGCGGGATCTCCAATTACCGCCCAAGAAAGTCCACCATCTTGGGTTTTGTATAAGTTTCCATTGCTTTCGAAATACACAATATCGGGGTTTTCATGGTCTATTTCCAAAGCAAAAATCCGGTTCAAAACAAGGTCTCGCGTCATTAAGCTCCATGTATTCCCTGCATCAATGGACTTCCAAAGACCTGCAGTAGCAGTACCAGCAAACATTACACTTGTGTTGCTGACAGACCGCTCAACTGTATAGACATGAGCGGCACCTGGCGCATAACTTCGGCTTGCTGCATCCTTATCAAAATCGAAAGGTCCAATACAATTCCATTCCGAATCAGAATCCTTTTGTTCGCGTAGGGCCATAGAGCGCTTGATATAATTTTGATCTGCTTTTGAAGATGACGAATAACTATATTGTCTGCTAAATTCGCGCAACCAACGTTTGTAATATTGTGTATGCTCGTCTTTATAAGGATCGTTCGTTTCAAAATAAGCATCGTGTTGCTTCATTACGAGCTCTGGATCTATACCTTCGGTATACATCGAAACAACCCACTCAGGAGAGTTAATATCGGCGCCATACTTCCTCTCAAGCTGCGAAGAAGAGAAAAAAGTAATAGTGAACAAAACATAAAAAAGAATAAGGCGTCTCATAGATTTAGTTTAGAGCATTAAAGATAATCAAAAGAATACGAAGTTGTTTTCAAATACAACAAGGAGTCTTGCAAAGAAATATAGTAACTTTGCCACTTAAAATGTAATCTATGCTCATTTCAGAAGTAAGTTATCTCGGCAATTTAAGGACGGCAGCAACACATCTAAAGTCTAAAGACACCATAATTACTGATGCCCCAACAGACAACAACGGCAAAGGACAAGCATTTTCACCCACTGACCTTGTTGCAACCTCTCTTGCATCATGCGTCATGACAATAATTGGTATCCATTGTAATGCAAAAAATATTCAGTTTGATTCCTGTGATGCAAAAGTTGAAAAAATTATGGGAGCAAATCCAAGAAGGATTAAAGCCATTAATTTGGAGTTTGATATTTCTAAAAACAATTGGGATCAAGAAACACGAAATAGCGTAATAAAAGCGGCCAAATCCTGCCCTGTAGGAATCACGCTTGAAGGCCAAGTAAAAGTTGATTATAAATTTAATTAGATGGAACACAGAAAAGAACAATACCAAAGAAAAGAAAAAAAAGATATCATTTTTGGTATCCATCCAGTTATTGAGGCAATAAAATCAAAGCAAGAACTTAATAAAATTATGATTCAACGCGGGATTGATAAAGAGCTTTTCCGTGAACTTAAAGAGGCTCTTGCCGATAAGGACTATTACATACAATATGTACCGATTCAGAAATTAAATACCCTTACAGCAGGGAACCACCAAGGAGTTGTAGCTTTTGTAACTCCAATTGCCTACCAAAATATTGAGCAGTTGGTTGATCAGTGGGTTGAAGAAGAAAAGAAACCATGTATTCTAGCATTAGATAGAATTACCGATGTGAGAAATTTTGGAGCAATCGCGAGGTCTGCTGAATGCCAAGGTGTAGATGCTATTTTGATACCTTCAAGAGGCTCAGCTCTTGTAACTGCGGATGCGGTAAGAACTTCGTCTGGTGCTTTGAGTAGAATTCCAGTGTGCAAAACCGAAGACCTAAAAAACAGTCTCTTCTATATTCAACAATCTGGATATCGTATCGTTGCATGTACTGAGAAATCATCCATGCCGCTTCAAGAGGTTAATCTGAGAGGTGCAATGGCTATTGTTATGGGTTCTGAAGAAAATGGTATTACATCAGATTTAATTAACATGGCAGATTTACGAACAAATATTCCTATGCTTGGAAATATTGCTTCTCTCAACGTTGGTGTCGCCACAGGCATAATCCTTTACGAAAAAATGAGACAAGAACTCAATAGATAACACGTTAAGTAGTAGCAAGAAGTTGCTTCGTTATCATTTCAGGGAGTTGAGATAAATGTGTGCACGTGTGAATATAATTCTCATTGGATGTTTGGTGAGGATCAAAATGAATCGCCTTAATACCTGAATTAAGAGCTCCAGATACATCTGCTCTAAAGTCATCTCCAATCATAATTGAATCTTGAGCCTTGCAACCGGCTTGCTCCATTGCGTATTGGAATATAGCTCGTGAGGGTTTGTTTTTACCCACCGCCTCAGAACATACCACAACATCAAAATAATTTGCGATACCGCAATTTTTAAGCTTTATAAATTGAACCTCTTCAAAACCATTTGTAATGATGTGAAGTCTAAAACCGATTGCCTTTAACTCATCCAAACATTGAATTGCCCCAGGGAAAAGACGCTTCTGAAAGGGTGAAAGCGCCACATACATACCTCCCATTTCTTTCGCTAAAGTCAAATTATCGATATTAAACTGATTTAGCGTTGCATTAAATCGCTCATATCTCAACACTTCTTTTGTTAATTTACCGTCACTATATAATGACCATAGTCGGGCATTCTGAGCTGCGTATGCGTTATAAAACCTTTCGAAAGTTTCAAAAATTGATTTCAGATTCAATTCACTGAAAATCTGCTTTAACGCAACTTTTGAATTTTCATCAAAATCCCAAAGTGTTCTGTCAAGATCAAAAAAAACATGCTTACTAGACAAAGACATATACAATAAATGAAGTTAAAAATGAATTGATTAACATACCAATCATAACATAAAAAAAGGTATATGAATATTTACCATAGAATTTTGCTACTACAATTGACCCAATGGGAACAGAAAGTAAAAAGGGCGCCCAAAAGCAAATGCCTATTTTTCCAAAACGAAGCTTTAATTTTACAATACCTTTATTCATTCTTGAAAAAATCTTAATGTCCAAGAATTCACCCTTGGCCAAGGCTTCTTGTTTTAGCTTACGTCTTTTATCATTGGCGCGCTTCATAAAAAACTCTCCTGAAAAATAGAAGAAAGAAGCGCTTATTACTCCTCCTGTAAATATAGAACCCACCGTTTCTAAAAAGCTAAGACCCAATGCTGGTCCGGGAATTGCAGAAAACATAAATTTAATTGTTGCCACTGAGGCTAATGTGATATATCCTGTCCAATTCATCACTATACTTTTACACCAAATGCTAAATCACCTGCATCGCCTAGACCAGGGACAATATAAGACTCAGAGGTGAGTTCAGGATCAATCGCGGCTGTCCATATATCCGTATTTGATGGTAACGATTGCTCAACTAAAGCTAGTGCTTGCGGGGTTGCTATTGCTACAGCTATAATAACTTTCTTAGGTTTACCAAACTTCAACAAAGCATTGTAAACCTCCACCATAGAGTTACCTGTTGCCAACATTGGATCAGAAATAAACCAAACCCTATCATCAAGATTTGGTGCTGCTAAATATTCGACCTCAATGGTGAAGTTTTCGTCGCTGGTATGGGATCTATATGCTGAAACAAATGCACTCTCACATCGGTCAAACGTATCCATAAGACCATTATGCATTGCTAAGCCTGCGCGAAGGATAGTAATTAATACAGGCAGATCAATAAGTCTTTTTTCGTTTGAATTACCTAATGGGGTTTCAACAACATGATCTTCAAAGGACATCTTTTTGGAAACTTCATAACCTAGTATCGAAGCAATTCGTTCTAAATTCGCACGGAAACGTAAAGGGTCCTTTTGAATTTCAACGTCACGAATTTCAGATAAATAATGATTTACAATTGAAGAAACATCAGAAAGGTTGTACCGCATAACGTAGTTATTTATTAAAATAAAGTTAAACAGAAAAAAAGATGTGGGATGTAAACCAAAACAATAAATTGTGAAAAAAAATAATACATTCGCATATGACAGAAGGTAAAAAAAAGAACTCAAAAAAGGTAGCGCTACTAATTACAGTCGCTGCACTTGGCTATTTTGTTGACATCTATGATCTCGTACTTTTCGGCGTGGTTAAGGCTGAAAGCTTAAGTATAATAATGAGTGGTCAAAGTCTTGAAATACAAGCATCTACAGGTAAGTTTTTATTCAATATGCAGATGTTCGGTATGCTAATTGGTGGGGTACTATGGGGCGTTCTTGGCGATAAAAAAGGAAGAATAAAAGTGCTCTTTGGCTCCATTCTACTCTACTCTATTGCAAATCTTATCAACGCATTTGTAACTGATGTTACGACCTATGCAATAGTGCGCGTAATTGCCGGAATTGGACTTGCAGGAGAACTAGGTGCAGGAATTACTTTGGTCTCGGAAACCATGTCAAAAGAAAAACGAGGTTACGGCACGATGATCATCGTAACCTTTGGAGCGCTTGGCGCAGTTGTGGCATCGATAGTTGGTTCAGAGGGTGCGGTTATAGGTGATTTCATCTTCAATATGACTGCAGTTAAATTTGCAAACTGGCAAGTCACGTACATTGTTGGAGGCTGTCTTGGTTTACTCCTTCTACTTTTGCGCGTTGGAACAATTGAATCCTTATATTTTCAGGACATGAAGGGTGATAACAAAATTAAAAAAGGTAACCTACGCATACTTTTTTACAATAAGAAAAACTTCATAAAATACCTTCACTGCATAGTCATAGGCATCCCCATCTGGTATGTCGTTGGGCTTCTTGTCATGAATTCAAAGGATAATTTTGCACCGATGATGGGCATATTGGATATTGAAAATGGCCAAGCTGTCATGTATACATATATTGGTTTATCTGTAGGCGACCTCATTTCGGGAGCACTAAGCCAGTGGCTAAAAAGTAGAAAAAAAGTAGTTGGCCTCTATTTAGGCTTCACACTCGTTTTAGTAACCTCTTTTCTGTTTTTCATGAATGGTGCATCAAAAGATCTTTATTACACCATGTGCTTCTTACTCGGAACAGCGACAGGTTATTGGGCATTATTTGTATCTATTGCCGCTGAACAGTTTGGAACAAATATTCGTTCAACAACGGCCAACACAATACCTAATTTCGTTCGAGGTTCTGTAAACCTCATCATGCTATGCTTTGGACTTTTGACCTCGTTAAGCCTAGGAGATGCCTGGTCTGCATTTGTTGTAGGATCTGTATTTATATTACTTGCCTTTTACAGCTTGAGTCAACTTAGCGAAACTTTTGGAAAAGATTTAGACTACTTCGAAACTGAATAATTACTTCTTCTCGACGAATGCAGAAATATTAAGCACATGCTCCTTTGTTTCTGTATTAGCCATTACACGAATAGATTTACTTTGCTTATTTAACTGACCAACTTTTGGGTGAAAAACAACCTCTATTTCATCACTTTTCCCGGGAGCTATTGGATCTGTTGGTTTAGACGGAGTGGTGCAACCGCAACTTGCTTTGACATCATTTATTACTAAAGGAAATTTCCCTGTATTGGTAACCTTAAAAACGGTCTTATTATCGGTATCCTCTTTAATTTTACCAAAGTCATGTTTCATTTTATCAAACTTTAGGCTCGTAACATCGATCGACTTTTCAGCACCATCCAGTATTTCAAGAAGTTCAACATCAAAGATAAGTGGCATATAGGGCTTAATAATTGAACCTGGCTTTCCATTCGGACCATATGCCAATTCTTGTGGTATATAAAAACGATACTTTGAGCCTTCTGACATTAATTGAAGACCCTCTGTCCAACCCTTAATTACTTGATTCAATCCAAATTCAGAAGGTGTTCCGCGATCCACAGAACTATCAAAAATGTCTCCTTCTGGAGTTGTTCCGTGATAATGCACTTTTACTTTTGTTGCTGGCCCCGGCTTTGGCCCCTCAGTTTTCTTCAAAACCTCATATTGTAGTCCCGACTCTGTGGTAATTACGCGTGACTTCTTCTTATTCAATTTTAAGAATTCTTGTCCCTGTTTTTGATAGTCAGTAGCGCTTTCTTTTTCTATCACTACGTCTAAGGGTAGATCTGATGAGCAAGAAAACAACATTAAAGTAAATATTGAAATTGAAATAGTTAAGCATTTGTAAATCATAGTGTTAAAATAATTTCTTTTAAAAAATGAAAATTGCGTACAACGACATTTTAAAATAGAGGTTAAAAAAAAATGTGCCCACGACTGGATTCGAACCAGCACACCTTACGGCACCACCCCCTCAAGATGGCGTGTCTACCAATTTCACCACGTGGGCATTTTTACTGCAAATATAGGCTATTTTTCATTTCAGAAATCAACAGATATAAACTAAACATTTTAAAAATTTCATATACATTTGTTGGTAACTATAGCGCATGAGTAATTCAAATGTTAGCAAAATGACATTTGCCGGTATCTTAATCAGTACCGGTATTGTATTCGGAGATATCGGAACTTCTCCCTTGTATGTTTTTCAAGCCATAACTGGAGGTGGGACAAACATAAGCGAAGCTTTCATTCTCGGAGGATTATCTTGCGTAATTTGGACACTTCTTTTGATTGCGACCTTTAAGTATGTCTATTTTGCATTGAATGCCGACAACAAAGGTGAAGGAGGAATTTTTGCACTTTTTGCCTTGCTCAAAGAGCGGAGATACAGATGGATAATTATTCCCGCACTTATAGGATGTTCTACATTGATTGCAGATGGCTTTATTACTCCTGCGATTTCTATATCATCGGCTGTAGAAGGGCTCAATAATATCTATCCCAACCTAAAAGTAATCCCGATAGTTGTCAGTATTGTTGTAATTCTTTTCTCAGTCCAACAATTTGGCACCAATGCCATTGGCAAGTTATTTGGACCTGTAATGGTCATTTGGTTTTTATTCTTAGGCTATTTAGGTGCGATGCAAATAATTGAAAACCCTACAGTGCTAAAAGCACTAAACCCGTGGTGGGCATTTAATCTAATTGTTAATGTAAATGGCGGGTTTTGGGTGCTTGGCGCAGTATTCTTGTGTACCACAGGAGCTGAGGCGCTCTATTCAGACTTAGGACATTGTGGCAAGGACAATATACGCGTGAGTTGGGCCTTTGTGGCCTCACTTTTAGTTACAAATTATATGGGACAAGCAGCATTATGCCTAAGCCCGGGATTTACTTTAGCTTCAGGTCAAACTGTTTTTTATTCAATGGTACCCGAAAGCATAATGCCTTTTGCTATTGGAATTGCAACCGTAGCGACGGTTATTGCCTCTCAAGCCTTAATAACGGGTGTCTTTACGTTGATGAACGAGGCAATTAAACTGAAATTATGGACAAACCTAAAAGTAAAGTATCCGTCTGACAACAAAGGACAAATCTATATTCCATTCATCAATTGGTTTCTTATGTTTGGTTGCCTTTTGGTCATTTTTATATTTAAAAAATCTAGTGCAATGGAGCACACTTATGGTCTTGCTATTACAATTGACATGGTAATGACCTCAATACTCCTAGGTTTTTTACTCCTTGTAAAATATCCTAAAAGAAGAATGCTCTATTTATCAATCTTCCTATTATTTATATTGATCGAAGGCGTATTCCTGATGTCGAATCTTGGAAAAGTTGTATCCGGAGGATGGTTCACTTTAGTTTTGGCCGCAACTTTCTTCTCTTTACTCTTCCTTTACAACAAAGCGCGAGAGTTAAGAACGAGTATTACAGAATATGAATCGATGAAAAAGGTGATTCCCCTCTTAAATGCCGTAAAAAACGATGATAAAATTCCATTTGACGCAACAAACCTCGTTTTCCCAACGAGAAGTAATTCGCCAAACAAACTAGATACCACGGTATTTCATTCTTTGTTTAACAAAAAACCGCGTAAAGCGGGAATTGTATGGTTCCTTCACCTCGACATTCAAAATGAACCTTGGGGTGTTCATTATTCGGTAAATGAAATCATCGATAAATCTTGTTACTATGTTAGCCTGCAACTTGGATTTAAAGAGGAGCATCACATTGAATATATGATGCGAAAAATCCAAAGGAAAATGGTCGAAAAAAATGAACTTTCAGGAGAAAGTGTTTTTAATGCCGTTCGTGGACACGTCGAAGAGGTTGATTATCGTTTTGTTGTAATTAATTCACGTGTTGCAATAGATAATGATCTAACGCCTTTCCAAAATATATGCGTAAAAGCTTATCGTTTTGTAAAGAGTACTGGATTAAAACCTGCAGAAGATTTCGGGCTTGACAAAACAAACGTCACCGTTGATTACGTTCCCATATCTGTCACGAACACCTTCGAGCAAGAGGTCATTGAAGATTTCGAGGATTATTCCGTTACTTAGCATACAATCTCATGCAAATACATGTTTTAAATACCGGTTATTTTAAGCTTGACGGCGGCGCCATGTTTGGTGTCGTTCCGAAAAGCCTTTGGTCTAGAACCAATCCGACAGATGTTAACAATATGTGCTCTTGGGCGCTTAGGAGCCTGCTAATTGAGGATGGGAACCGACTAATACTCATAGATACCGGGATGGGAGATAAGCAATCAGATAAGTTTTTTTCACACTATTATCTTCACGGAGATGATTCTCTCGAAAAAAGTCTTAAAAAGCTAGGTTTTCATAGAGATGATATTACTGATGTTTTCTTAACACACTTACATTTTGACCATTGCGGGGGTGCTGTGGAGTGGAACGAGCAAAAAAATGGTTTTCGTCCTTCTTTTAAAAATGCAACATACTGGAGTACCAAAGACCATTGGGAATGGGCCATAAATCCAAACGACCGCGAAAAAGCTTCTTTTTTAAAGGAAAATATCGCTCCTATTGAGGAAAGCGGACAGCTAAAGTTCATCGAAAAAAAAGGGAATTATACAAAAGATGTTTTTGACAATTTCGATGTCTTATTTGTAGATGGACATACAGAAAGTATGATGATTCCGCATATCAAATATAAAAATAAGACACTTGTATTTATGGCTGATTTACTTCCCAGCGTAGGACACATTCCTTTACCCTATGTAATGGGATATGACACAAGACCTTTAATAACGCTAAAGGAAAAAGGGATTTTCCTCAATCAAGCCATGAATGAAAAATATGTTCTGTTCTTAGAACATGATGCCGTAAATGAATGCTGTACTTTAAAGGATACAGAAAAAGGAGTTAGACTTGATGAGAGCTTCGATTTTAAATCAATGTTTTGATGGGTAAAAAAAACACTTCAGGCTCAAACGACCCAAAGGCTTACACAGATAAAGACCAATGGGAAGATGACTTAGACCTACCACCAATAGGACATGAAAAAGAAAGGTTTAAAACACCAATCCTAGAGAAAGCAGAATTTGACAAGAAACGTAAACAAAATAAATTCACACCTCTCCTTCTTACTGCGGCATTAATTATGGGTCTTGGTTCATTTTTTATCTTCCGAAAATCTGACGATCAAAATATACAGCAAGCGAATACTGAGAGGAATATTCAAATCATTGATACAGAAAATGAAAGCAACAACCAAACTGAAGAATCAGAAATTGAACAGGAGTATGCAGTTGAAGATGACTCCTTAACTAAAATTGAATATGAGAATGACATTCAGGAGGACGCGGTTATTGTAGAAGAAATTAATGAGGAAATTAATATACAAAATGAAGAATGGGAATATAAAGAAACTAAAAACTACCATATAATTGTAGGATCATTTGAGAACAGGTCCTATGCACAAAGCTGGCTAGATAAAACCGCATACGGGGAAGTCGATATCCAGTATATTCAAGAGTATAACGGTTGGTATCGCGTTATTTTATTTTCATTCGCATCAAATGAAGAAGCCGAGATTGCAATTGACTCCGTTAGAAATGACTTAAAATTAAAAGCATGGATCGCTTACATGAATTAAATAGACCGCAACAAATCATCAATAAAATGCTTGAAAAAGACGCCTTCAGTAATTGGCTAAAGCTAGATGTTGAAGACATTAAAGAAGGTTACTGTGTATGCGCATGCACAGTAAGAGATGAAATGCTAAATGGCTTTGGAATAGCTCATGGAGGGATTACCTATTCCCTTGGAGATACTACACTTGCATTTGCTGCGAATAGTTACGGTAAACAGAGTTTTAGTATCGAAACCTCGATATCACACCTGCACAAGGTGAATGAAGGTGACCGATTAATTGCAAGTGCTATTGAAATTCATAGAGGAAAAAAAACAGGCGTTTATCATGTCAATATTCATAACCAGAATAAGGAGCTCGTTGCTGTTTTTAAAGGCACTGTATACATCTCAAAAATTCCTTGGTAAAATTATGCGTGCATAATATTTTTTTTACTACTTTAGACTCCTAATGGAGCAAAAGCCGCCCTTACTTATCGACTTTATGTTACGTCATGCTTGGCACAGAGTTTCACGCATGTACAACAATACAGCCAGTACTGAGGGAATGACAATGTCCGTTGGTTTTATCCTTATGATTGTTGAAAAAGATGGTACTCCTAGTACTCAACTCGGCCCGAAAATGGGCATGGAGCCTACCTCCCTATCCCGCACATTGAATAATATGGAAACCAATGAACTTATCGAGAGAAGAGAATTTGCTGGAGATAAGAGGAAAGTCAATATCTTCCTTACAGCAAAAGGTGTTGAAAAAAGAAAGCTCGTAAGGGATTTCCTCTTAGATTTTAATCAAAAAATAGCCTCCAAATTTAAAGAACGGGATCTTCAGGGTTTTATGAAGGTCATGAACGCTGTTGATCTTGCGATTGAAGAGGTAGAAATAAATAAGAATACAGAAGTATAATTAATAGAATATGAAAAGATTTATAAGAAAAGTAGCCGTTTTAGGTTCAGGTGTAATGGGCTCTAGAATTGCCTGTCATTTCGCTAATGTCGGATGCGAAGTTTTACTTTTGGATATACCTCCTAAGGAATTAGATGCAATAGAGACGAAAAAGGGTCTCACATTAGATTCAAAATCAGTTCGTAATCGTATTGTAAATCAATCCTTGCAGTTCGCTTTAAAATCGAACCCATCACCTATTTATAGAAAATCGTTTGCCACGCGAATTGAAACTGGGAATTTTGATGACGATCTGCAAAAAATAAAAGATTGCGATTGGGTAATTGAGGTTATTGTTGAACGGCTAGATATCAAACAACAACTTTTTGAAAAAGTCGAACGCCATCGAACTGCGGGATCACTTATTTCATCAAATACTTCCGGGATTCCGATTCATATGATGCTAGAGGGAAGGAGTGAAGACTTTCAAAAACACTTCTGTGGAACGCACTTTTTTAATCCCCCACGATATCTTCAGCTTTTAGAAATCATACCTACTCCAAAAACAGACAATGATGTAGTTGATTTTCTAATGGACTATGGATCAAAGATACTAGGAAAGAAAACAGTCTTATGCAAAGACACACCCGCCTTTATCGCTAATCGTGTTGGAGTATACTCTATCATGGCCTTATTTCATGCGGTAAAAGAGATGGGTTTCTCAGTCAGCGAAGTTGATAAATTATCTGGCCCAATATTGGGACGACCAAAATCTGCCACTTTTCGAACCTGTGATGTCGTTGGTTTAGACACGCTCGTTCACGTCGCCAATGGGCTTAAACAAAATTGCCTTGACGATGAGGAGCGGGAACTCTTTGAGCTTCCAGATTACATTTCTAAAATGGTTGAAAATAATTGGCTCGGATCCAAATCTGGGCAAGGTTTTTATAAAAAGACAAAAGATGAAAATGGCAAGAAAACGATTCTCGCTTTAGACCTTGACACCCTTGAATATAAAAAACCGGATAAAGTAAAATTCCCAACCCTTGAAATGGCTAAACCCATTGAAGATTTGAGACAACGAACTAAGATGCTCGTAATGGGAATGGACAAGGCCGGTGAGTTTTACAGACGTATTTTCGGTGGCCTACTGGCTTATGTTTCGAATAGAATACCTGAAATCTCTGATGAGTTTTATAAAATTGACGATGCGCTTAAAGCCGGATTTGGCTGGGAATTAGGTCCATTTGAATCTTGGGATTTATTCGGCTTTGAGAAAGGTGTTAAATATATAAAGGACGCCAATAAACAAATGGGCAATGCCATTGATGAAATGCGTGAAGCCGGTATGACTTCTTTTTATAAGTCAGAAAACGGACGAAAAATGTTTTTTGATATGGCTTCAAAAAGCTATAAAGTGATACCTGGTACTGAAAAGCTTGTTGATTTAAATGCACTTCGGGAGGACAATAAGGTTTGGGGCAATTCCGATTGTACCCTTGTTCACCTCGGAGAGGGGATTCTAAATCTTGAATTTCATACAAAAATGAACACAATTGGAGGAGGTGTTCTTCAAGGGATTAATAAATCTATTGACATTGCAGAAAATGAATACAAAGGCCTCGTAATTTCAAATACAGGCCAGAATTTTTCTGCCGGTGCAAATGTTGGTATGATATTCATGATGGCTGCGGATCAAGACTTTGACGAACTTAATTTTGCGGTTAAGGCATTCCAAGATACAACGATGAGAATAAGATATTCAAACATACCTGTAATCGTTGCACCTCATAACATGGCACTTGGCGGAGGATGTGAAATATCACTCCATGCCGATAAAGTAGTTGCCCATGCGGAACTTTATATGGGTCTTGTTGAATTTGGTGTTGGTCTTATACCAGGAGGGGGTGGAACTAAGGAATTTGCGAAACGTTTATCTGATGAGCTGCATAGCGGAGATATCAAGATAAATAGACTTCGAGATCGTTTTCTAACTGTTGGACAAGCTAAGGTTTCAATGTCTGCGTACGAGGCTTTTGATTATGGATATCTTCGTGAAGGCATTGACGAAGTTGTCGTTTCAAGAGATCATCAATTGGCGCGAGCCAAGGCAGCTTGTATTGAGCTCTCAGAAAAAGGCTATGTTCCTCCGAAAAGAGAAAAGAATATAACCGTAGTTGGACAAGAAGGACTCGGAATCGTATATGTTGGGGCAAATTCTATGTTATCAGGAAATTATATGTCTGAGCACGACAGAATCATATCTGAAAAACTTGGATTTGTTCTTTGTGGAGGTGATTTATCTGAAAATACGGTCGTTTCAGAGCAGTATCTACTTGACCTTGAGCGAAAAGCTTTTCTGGAACTTTGCAAGGAGAAAAAGACCCTGGAGCGTATCGAAAGCATTGTGAAATATGGTAAAATCCTAAGGAATTAAAATCTGAATTGATACCCTGCGATTAAGGGCTCTCTCCTGACTAGAAAGACTTTGATTTAAAGGTTCATTTTCACCTTTAACGATGAGGTTCATCCGCTCCATCTTTACTTTTGAATGACGAATGAGCCATTCGCGCACCCCTTTTGCTCTAATTTTAGACAAGCTTGAATTATAGCAAGCACTGCCAATTAAATCCGTATGCCCTGTAATTATTAGCTCTGAATCTTTATCAAGCCTCTCTGAAAATAAAAGAAGTTTTTTAATTTCAACTTGTGATAATTGAGAGTCATCAAAATCAAAATATACCAATAACTCTTTTGGTAATGTCAGCGTATCATTCAAAGAAACGGTATCCGAGAACAACTTTTCTTCAGCTTCGAAGGCATAAAAATCATTTTGATACTCCTGGTAGCGCTCATTCTTAAAATGAATCATCTGAGATTCAAATGACTCATTTCCATAAATTTTAGACGTTAAATTATCATATAACACACTGCTAGAGTAGGTGTACTTTCCAATAGAATCTGTTAATGCGGAACCGACCTCAACCCCATTACTGTAAAATACAACCCTTGTTTCTAATGGAACATCATTGAAGAACACGTTACCATAAATAAGAAAAGATTTATCGGGCTTTAATAATACGTTTGATTCTTTGAGGTTAGCGAAATAGATATCTAAATCTCGAATAAAGAAAGCAGCGTCTCCCATTCCCGAAATCACAAATCCCAAATCATTTTTATTTGTATTAAAAGGTTCACCAACATTAATGACTTCACTCGCGTTTCCCTCAAACCAGGTGGTCTTTAGAATATCCAAACCACCAAATCCACCATGACCGTTAGAGGAGAAGTATATCGTTTTATTGTCAGAAGCGATATAGACAGAACGCTCATCTCCTTCAGTACTTACATTTAGCCTTTTTAAAAAGCTCCATTCACCATCTTGTTTGACACTGTAATATAGGTCCATATTACCCTCATAATTTGTACCGCATGCAACAATGAATAATTTTTCATCAGGCGAAACAGCCATACCGTCAGTTGCACAATTATAGTGTGCTCGAAATTCCCTTCTAAAAAACTGATTGATACCACCGCCAAGACCTTTGATATTCGTTAATTCCCCATCACTTATTTCAGCCTCATAATAAGGGCCCCCGGAAGATTGCCAGGAACCTGACCAACTTTGAAAAAATATTTTTTCACCATCATGTGAAACCGAAGGTTCGTCCTCACCATTATTGGTATTTATTTGTTCTATGTACTGTGGAGTCATCCATTCTCGGTCTAAAAATATAGATTTATAGATATCGCCGTCTCCTGAATTGTTGTTAAATGGTTTTCTTCTTGTAGACATAAAATAAAGCTCTTTACCGTTGGGCATAATAGACAAGTTACATTCTCTAAACTTAGTATTCAGATGATCCAATCGCTTAATGGCGACTGATTTATTTGTCAATACGGGGATATCTTGTGCTAAAATGCGCGCATTTGAGATTAATAAAAAGCACAATAAACCAAACATTATCTTCATCGTCTGACAATTAAATTCAATTTACTAAAATTGTTACAAATGATTTTTAAAAAAAGTGTTTTGAATCGAAAAATTAAACTTACTTTTGTATCTCCTTTTTGGAATGAACATTTTTGAATCTGACTGTTGTCAGAAATCGTAAGATTAAAAATATGGTCTGGTAGTTCAGTTGGTTAGAATACCTGCCTGTCACGCAGGGGGTCGCGGGTTCGAGTCCCGTCCAGACCGCAAGCCCATATGGCTGTGGGATTAGAAAAGCCTTGAGAGTATCAATTTCTCAAGGCTTTTTGATTTATATAAGTTTTCAGGCAACTTTTCATCTAGATTTACATCTTAATTGTGGACCCGACACCGAATATTAGTTTATTCAATGCATAAATTTGAAATATGAAGATGCTAAAACACGTTATTTTAATTAGTTTTCTTTCGATTCTAACATTGGGCTGTTCAGACAACAGTGCTGAAAAAGAAATTAATAATCTCAAAGCAGAAATAGAACGTCTTCAAGAAAACAAGAAATTAAACCTTGAAACACCTATTAACACTACAGACAAAATTATTGAACGTTACCCAACTGGAGAAAAGAAACTACTGGTCACATATGCCGGTTCAGGAAGCAAAGAATTTGTAGTTAGAAAAAGAAGCTATTATCGCAACGGTCAAATGAAAGAGGATGAGAATTATAATAATTTCGAACTTCATGGAGATTACAGAGAGTATTATAAAAATGGCCAGATATCAGTTAAATGCACTTATAATGGCGGAAAAAAAGACGGAGAATTCTTTGAGTTTTATCACGATGGTGTCGTTTGGGAACATGGATACTTCAGTTTAGGTGAATATGACGGTGAATACAGTACTTACTTCGTAGATGGCAAGCGAAAAAGTTACGAGCTTTATAAAAAAGGTGATCGTTTAGAAGCTATCTGGTATGACAATAACGGAAACATCGAATATAAGAATTAACATATTACTTAATTCTATTCAAATCTGAAATCTCACGAAATCATAAAATTTCAATTTTAACGCGAATTCGTGTATTGAAAGCGTGCTTTTCTTAATTTTAAAGAATTCTTAAAAAAAGAATATGAGTGCAGAGATTTATATGCAACGGTGCATTGATTTGGCTAGAAAAGGAATAAGAAGTGTTGCTCCTAATCCGATGGTTGGATGTGTGCTGGTCGTAAATAATAAAATCATAGGCGAAGGCTATCACCAATTTTTTGGAGGTCCTCATGCTGAGGTTAATGCTATAAATAATGTTTTGAATACAAAGGCCTTAAAAAAAGCAACATTATACGTATCTCTCGAGCCTTGCTCTCACATGGGAAAAACAGCTCCTTGTGCTGATTTAATTATCAAAAAAGGAATTCAAAATGTTGTAATTGGTACCAGAGACCCCAATCCCTTGGTAGGTGGAAAAGGAATAGAAAAATTAAAAAATGCTGGTATTGAAGTTGAAGAAGGAGTGCTTCAAGACCAATGTTTAGAGCTTAATAAGCGTTTTTTTACTTTCCATGAAAAGCGAAGACCATATGTTATACTGAAATGGGCGCAAACGCTTGATGGTTTTCTTGACAGAATCAGAGAAGACAATAAACAAGAGGTAAACTGGATTTCGGCTCCTGAGACGAAAACACTAGTACATAAGTGGAGGAGTGAAGAACAAAGTATATTGGTAGGTAGAAATACAATTCTAAATGACAACCCATCACTAACCGTCAGGGAATATGGAGGTACCAATCCTATACGGCTTGTAATAGATAGCCAACTCCAAATCAGTGGCTCACTTAATGTATACTCAGAGGACGCACCTACAATTGTTTTTAATCGACTGAAAGATGCCACTGAAAAAAACATTGAGTTTGTAAAAATTAAAGAGACAAGTACAAAAAATATTCTTGATGAACTCTACAAGCGAGGTATACAATCTGTTTTCGTTGAAGGAGGAAGTAGAACATTGCAATATTTTATAATTGATAATGTTTGGGATGAGGCACGCGTCATTGTCGGGAGAAAATCATTTAAGGAAGGATATAAAGCACCTGTAATCAATAGAATTCCAATCAAAACAATTCCATTCGGTAAAGATACTGTTCACTATTTCAAAAGAAAATGATTGCACTTATCGGGACAGTAATTTGCTCCACATTATTATTAGTCATTTTTAGAGCATTTGAAAAGTTTCAAATTGATACATTTCAAGCCATTGTTGTAAATTATTTCACCGCGTTTTTATGTGGCGTTATTATTTATTCGGCAGATATTAAGTCATCTATACTTGATGATTTAAGCTGGCTTCCTTTTATTGGGGTTTCTTCAGTCCTGTTTATATCCCTATTTATTATTATGGCTAAAAGTGCGCAGAAAAATGGAATTGCCTCCACATCCGTAGCCGTTAAAATGAGCATGGGTATTTCAGTTCTCGGAATGATCGTAATATACAATGAAGCCATTTCCCTCCTTAAAATTTCAGGGATCTTACTCGCTCTTACTGGTGTTTTTTTACTTGCTAAACCCGATCATAAAGCCAACAAAAGAAACGCCTCTTATATGCTTGTAATTCTGTTTTTCGGAAGTGGTTTACTCGACCTAAACCTTAATTATGCTCAAAATGTTGCACTTTCAAACTTGAGCCCTTCACTATTTACTGCATTTGGCTTTGGGGCAGCAGGTACGATTGGTATGTGCGTCTATCTCGTGCAGTGCATACGGTCAAAGCAACAGCCCATTTTGAGTAAGAATATCATCGCAGGAATTATCTTGGGAATTCCAAACTATTATTCTATCTATTTCATTTTACAATCCTATAGTTCATTAGATTGGAATGACTCGAGTGTTCTTGCCGTAGCGAATGTATCCATTGTCATCCTCTCAATTGTTGTTGGATTGCTCGTATTTAAGGAACATGCGAACAGAATGAAGATAATTGGGATTTCATGTGCTTTATTGGCTATCTTCTTACTCTATTTATCATCCTAATTACTACATTTATTTACCATGAATATCATCAGAACTCTTTTTTTTAGCCTTTGCTCTTTTGCATGTTGTGCACAGAACAGTTTACATGTTGCCGTACTGAAGTACAATGGTGGTGGTGATTATTATGCAAACCCTACAGCACTTCCTAATCTTGTTCGATTTTGTAATTCAAATTTAAAAACTGGCCTTAACGAAAAAGATATTCCATATGTCGAAGCAGGAAGTAAAGCTATTTTTGACTATCCTTTCGTTCATATGACTGGACATGGAAATGTTGTGTTTTCTCAACCCGAAGTGAAGAATATAAGAACTTATCTAGAGGCTGGAGGCTTCCTACATATTGACGACAACTACGGAATGGATCCTTTTGTACGTGTAGAACTCAAAAAAATATTCCCGAATAAGGACCTCACTGAATTACCTTCAAACCACCCAATCTTTAACCAAAGTTATAATTTACCAGGATTACCTAAAATACACGAACACGACGGCAATCCAGCACAAGCATTTGGCTTTTTCATCGATGGAAGATTGGTTTGCCTTTATACTTTTGAATCGGATCTTAGCGATGGTTGGGAAGATCCTAATGTCCACAATGACCCTGAACTAAAACGAGTTGAGGCGCTTCAAATGGGTGCCAACATTTTACATTATGTTTTTACGCATTAATGATTATGGTCATGTCCATCATGATTATGGTCGTGACCGTCGTGTTCATCATCTATTGGCTTTACACTCTTAAGCTCAAGAATTTCAAGATCAAAAATCAAATCGGAATACGGTGGAATAACACTTTGTCCTTTTTTACCATATGCTAAATAATAAGGAATAAACAACTTAACGACTCCACCCTTTCCTACGATTTGAACGCCTTCTTCAAATCCAGAAATCATTTTCTGCGTCTTATAGCGAAACTTGAACGGTTTATTTCTGTCTCTTGAAGAATCAAACTTTTTACCATCAGCGCGCAGAGTTCCCGTATAATGCAGTGTTACCTCCATACCCGTTTCAAGCTTTGGCTTACGTTTTCCACGTTTACTTTTGACGTAAACTAATCCTGATTTTGTCAGTTTTGCTCTACGATATTCCTTTTTAATTAATTTATACATGTATTTACTATACTCAGCATCTGTCATTTCCGCAATTAATTTCAGTGCTTCATTCTTTTCATCCTCAACTTTTTTAAGAACATCATATACCCTATGGAAAGATTCATTAGCATTAAAAGCCGCGGCCTCCTCACCCACTCTAATGATATTGACAGCATTCATTATATCATCTTTTTCTATTGCGTTCACTACTGCCATACCTGAAACAACATGCCCAAAAACTGTATGCTTACCATTTAACCAAGGCGTTTCTTTGTGCGTAATGAAAAATTGACTTCCGTTTGTATTCGGACCAGAGTTCGCCATTGACAAAATACCAGGTCCGTCATGATTTAATCCTTCAACTATCTCATCGTAGAATTCATAGCCAGGATCTCCTGTTCCATTCCCCAAAGGGCAGCCACCTTGTATCATGAAATTTGCAATTACCCGATGAAAGTTAAGCCCATCATAATAGGGCTTTTCGAAAGACTTACCGCTGACATTTAACTCTCCTTCTGCTAATCCAACAAAGTTACCCACGGTCATAGGAGCTTTTTGGAATTCTAGGAGACAGGTAATTTTACCTTTCGAAGTTGAGAACTCAGCATAGATTCCATCACTTAAGTTTGAATTCTGAGAAAAACCGAAAAAGCTGCAAACAAGGAGTGCTAGTAATGTAAATACATTTTTCATAAGGATCTTTTGAAATAATTATTCTGTTTCAATGGCCAAAAGTTCAACTTCAAACACCAATGGCATATATGGCTTGATGGCGCTACCTGGCTGTGGATTTGCACCATATGCCAATTCCTGGGGGATAAAGAACTTAAATTTAGAACCAACCGGCATAAGTTGAACACCCTCAGTCCAGCCTTTAATTACTTGATTTAAACCAAAAGTAATAGGCTCGCCTCTATCGACAGAACTATCGAATACAACGTCATCAGGTGTCGTACCATGGTAGTGAACTTTAACCTTAGATGTAGCATTTGGTTTCGGACCTGTGCCCTTTTCTAAGATAATGTATTGCAGACCAGACTCAGTTACCTGAACATCCTTATTACTTTTATTCTGTTCTAGCCATTTTTCTCCTGCTAACTTTGTGAGTTGATTTTCTTTCTCTGCTTGTTGCGCTTTCAACTGACTTTTTTCTTGAAAATAGGCACTTAAAATCGTGTTTCCTGGATCGGCACACAAAGGGTCAGTGTTGTTTAAACCATCACGCAAACCTTCAATTACAAGGGCTTTATTCGCTTCGCTCAAATCACGCATTACATTTGTGGCGATTGTTTGACCAATTAAGTAAGACACACTATCAACTTGATTATTTAATTTCGATTGACCGAATAAATTAGGTGCTAATACTAATGCGAGAAGCACAGAGGAGATTTTTGTTTTCATTTTATTTAGTTTCTTTTGTCGATGCCCCAAAGCATCTTGTTTCTAATTGTATCTAAAAAGTTATTGTTCTCAAATTTAATGACATTGATCATGAAGGCCGCCTTTTTGATAACAATTTCTTGTCCCTGCTTAATACTGTAGGATTTCCCATCGATACTCATTAAGTAGGAACGTCCGCGTCCTTCAACATTTAAATTTATTGGCATATGATCAGGGATAACCATAGGTCTGACATTTAAATTATGTGGTGCAATAGGAGTAACAATATGTACCTGACAGCCAGGTGTTACAATTGGACCCCCACAGCTCAAATTATATGCGGTTGAACCTGTTGGCGTTGAAACAATTAATCCATCTGACCAATAAGAATTAAGGAAATTACCATCTAAGGAAACTTTAACTGTAATCATCGAAGACGAATCCTTCTTATGCAACGCTAGCTCATTCATAGCAAAGAAATCTTGCCCCCCACTACCATCTTTAACTTGAACACTCAATAGTGAACGTTTCTGAAAGATATATTTCTTTTCCTTTACTAAATTCAAGGCTTCTTGAATTTGGTCTTTCGCAACGTTTGCTAAGAAGCCAAGACGCCCAGTATTAATACCCAAAACAGGGACCTCAGAATCACGTACATAATCTACAGACTTTAAAAATGTCCCATCACCTCCTACACTAATCATTAAATCAACATCCTGCTTTAAGTCCGCGTAGGATGAAAAAGTCGTACAAGGATAATCAACACCACCTTTTTGTTCAAGCGATTTGTGCAAATCCTCCTCTAATAATATCCCCCAACCATAAGCAGAAATCGTTTTTAAAATTTCACTGAAGGCTGGCAAGGTAAGCTTTGTTATTTTACGACCGTATATTGCAACTCGCATAATCAGTATTTCAAATAATTCATTAATGCATCATAGCGCCATTTCAAATCATCAGAACCCATTCCATTTTGATACTCGGCTTTAACTGTGTAATCATAACGTTCAAAAGTTCGAACTATATGTGTCAGGTCTTCTTGGTTGAGCTTTAAGGTCACATCAATATTAGTTGATGACGGATCAGATAAAATGGTGGAACTTAAGATTTTTGCATTATTGCTTTCTACGATTTGGGCAATTTGTGACATCGAATAATCAGATTGATTAATTTCCAGAACCAGTATGCCTCCTTTCTCTTTGATGCTTGCCGTATTTGCTATAGTGGTCATAAGCTCAAAAATATTCGTGCATCCAACATACTTTTCATCCTTATCAAGGATTGGCATCACACTAATCTTAAATTCTGATATTTTTGCTAAAACCTCAAAAAGGTGCGCATCAGTCTTGACATAAGGTCTTGGTAAATGCTGAAAAAGCGAATCCAAATTTTTGCTAAAGTCTAACTTATCTAAAATATCAGCCTCAGAAACAAGACCAACATAGTTACCGTTTTTTAGCACAGGAAGATGAGATACCTTGAACTCATCCATCCACGTCATTGCCTTTTCTCCCGTATCAGAATGAACTAAGGGAGGGATATCGTACGTAATTAAATCTATTGCATTCATGACCGAGTCCAAAGTAGTAAATTCATTTAAGAGTTTGTAAATTTACAACACCAAAATTAGTGCCATGGTTAATTTAAGTGTAAATATTAATAAAATTGCTACCCTTCGAAACGCAAGAGGTGGTGCGCTTCCTAATCTTGTTCAATTTGCTAAAGACTGCGAAGGCTTCGGTGCTCAGGGTATTACAATTCATCCAAGACCTGACGAAAGACATATTACAACAAAAGATGTATATGACTTGGCACCTGTGGTTACAACAGAATATAATATTGAAGGGTATCCTGATAAAAGGTACATGAGACTAATAAAAGAGCTCAGGCCCGCTCAAGCCACATTGGTACCCGACCCTCCTGGAGTTCTTACCTCTGACAATGGATGGGATATTGAAAAGCACAAGGTGTTTTTATCTGACGTTATTTCTGAATTGAAAGACTTAGGAGTAAGGTCCTCAATTTTTGTCAATCCTGACTTGAAAAGTATTTCGCTAGCAAAGGAAGTGCGCACAGATGCAATCGAATTGTATACCGGACCTTTTGCCGATGAATTTAATACGAATAAAGCTTTAGCTGTCAAGCCCTATATTGACGCGGCAGATTTAGCAAACAAACTTGGCTTAAGAATCAATGCAGGTCACGATTTAAACCTTAAAAACCTGGGTTTTTTTAAAACAAGTGTCAAATACTTATCTGAAGTGTCAATTGGTCATGCCATCGTGACAGACGCCCTATATTTAGGTATAGAAAAAACTATCTCCGCTTATAAGAATTGTCTGATTTAATCTTGAGAAGGCATATGCAGGGTTCTCTGCGGGTAAGGAATTCTAATATTGTGTTTTCTAAACAAGCGATCTATCTCAAATCTTATTTCAGATTTATACGTTTGAACATCCCAATGCTGGTCTGCCCAGAATATCAACTCCAATTGCAAGCCATTATCTCCAAAATCCGACAGTCTGACAATAATCTGATGCGTCTTTTTCACTTTAGGGTGAGCATTTGCTGCTTCTTTTAAAAGATCCTTAACAAGTTCTGTATTTGACCCATACGCTACAGTAACATTTATAATGAACCGCGTAAGCTTTGAACCATGACTCCAATTCTCTACTTTGTCACGTGTCAAGATTGTATTCGGTATAACCAAGACATTACCTTCCCAAGTTTGAATCTGTGTGGTACGAATATTAATTTTCTTAATTCTTACAACGAGCGGCTCCTCTTGAGATGTTGGAGAAATTTTGATGACATCCCCTACCCTTATATTGCCTTCAAGTAACAATATAAAACCTGCGATTAAGTCTCTAAAAGCGTCTTGCAAACCAAGTCCAATACCAACAAGCACAGCGGTCGAACCAATAAATAAATTGGTTAGGGGTACATTTAGCGCTCGAAAACAAAATAGGAAGGCGAAAACATAAATAACATATTTCGCAAGTTGTGTATAAATATATTCGTTGCCCTCATCATAGCTCGGGTTTTGGCGAAGACGCTTTAAAATGTAGAGCCGCGAGAAGAATACAGATACACGCGCCGAAAAGAGTACCGTTAAAATTACAATCACATGATAAAATGCAAACTTAAACTTGGCTATTTTTAGTATTGGGTAATTGAGTAAATCATCAAAACTCACATTGGGATTATTAACGCGTAAACTTAAAATACATAAATAAAAGGCCAGGAAATATACACTTTGACTTATCAACTTGAGTCGTGCAAGCTTTTTACCTTTGATGTTTAGCTCTGTTTTTACAACATACTTATCAATAAGCCTTAGGGCTAATTTCTTTCCTTTAAAAGCTAAATAAAACAATAAAGACAGAACAATAATGTTCCAGGCATTAATGTCAAAAGGTCCGATATTAAATAGTACTGTACTCATTGTTACTTTATTATTATTCTACCCAGCTTTTCTGACAACTCTTTTTTGATTTTTTCATACGTCATTTGCTCTGCCAAAAGATCTAACATTTGCTCGTTGTTCGACGTGCCGTTTTTAATAAGGTTTTTAATACTTGTAATTGTCTCATCAATTTTATGGTACTTAAAATTGTATATTGAATTCATAACCGATTTATAAATATCGTCAATCTCAGAGGTCGTTCGGATGTTATATTTATTCACCCAATTTACACTTAGTTCGATTTCACTGCTCTCGAGATGCGCTACGAAAGATACAATTTTTTGATTTTCTAAATTCTTGAAGTACGATGTAGATAACAAAACTTGGTTTGCCAAATTCATTTTGAACTCATCAAAAATACTCTGACACATGGGATGCTGAAACTCCAATTCATCATGGGTAAGTTCATCATTAATTAACTCTATGACACTCGTTTTTAATACATCACCACTCTCATCAATAATTGAAATCTCACGCGTACCGAAAAGAAGCATCAATCTAATTAAATCAAGCTCATAGTCAAACGATTCCTCTTTCTTTTTTGCTACTGGTTGTTGTTCGGGAACAAATTGAGGCTCAGGATAAGCTTGTTGTTGAAAAGATCGATTATTTCCCTGCTGGTCTTTTGCAAGCTTTGAACGAAGGATTTTTAGCAATTCATTTGAAATTATCCTTTCATTAATCTCAAATTTCTTAGCGATTTCTTGTACATATACACTTCTCGTAATTTGATCGGGTATCAATGCGACAGATTGGACTACTTCACGAATCAACTTGGACCTTTGTATTGGGTCATCATCAACACCATCGGTTAGTACAGAAGCTTTAAATGAAATAAAATCCTGCTTGTTTTCAGCAATCATTTCCTTGAGCTCATCTAAAGAATGATTTTTCGCGAAGGAGTCAGGGTCTTCTCCATCAGGAAAAAGAACAACTTGCACGTTCAATCCCTCTTCAAGAATCAAATCAATCCCGCGAAAGGATGCCTTTATACCCGCTGCATCACCATCATAAAGTATGGTAAGATTCTTTGTATAACGCTTTACAAGACGAACCTGCTCTTTGGTTAACGAGGTCCCAGAGGATGCTACAACGTTTTCAATTCCAGACTGAAACATTGAAATCACATCGGTATATCCCTCACAAAGGAAACATTCATCGTTCTTGATAATGGATCCTTTTGAAAAATATAAACCGTAAAGTATTTCACTCTTATTGTAGATTGGACTTTCCGGAGAATTATAGTATTTGGCTACTTTTTTATCACTCTTTAGAGTCCTTCCTCCGAAACCAAGTACACGACCAGAAATACTGTGAATTGGAAAAAGAACACGTCCACGATAAAAATCAAAAGTATAATCGTCTTTTTGTTTGGTTAGACCAACTTTTGTAAGGTACTGGATCTTATAACCTTTTTCTATTGCCGCTTTCGTAAAGGAATCACTCTTATCGAGACAATAACCAAGCTGAAATTTATCAATCGTTTCTTGAGTAAAACCTCTTTCTAAGAAATATGACAGACCAATAGCTTTACCTTCCTTGTCTTTCTTAATGTTATTTTGAAAGTAGTCATTCGCAAAATCATTAATAACATAGAGGCTTTCTTTTTCAGAAATTTGCTCAAGTTCCTCTTTAGTTTGCTCGCGAGGTGCAGGAATATTAATCCCATACTTATCAGCCAACCACCTTAATGCTTCGGGGTAAGTAAAATGTTCCTTTTCCATCAAAAAGGTAACAACCGTGCCACCCGTGCCTGTTGAAAAACACTTAAAAATTTGTTTGGCCGGAGAAACTACAAATGAGGGCGTCTTTTCATCTGTAAAAGGACTTAGACCTTTCAGATTTGAACCTGCCCTTTTAAGTTGCACAAAATCACCAATCACCTCTTCTACAAGAGCTGTTTGCATTATTTCATCAACAATATGTGCAGGGATTTTACTCACTCTTTTGAATAATTAATTTCAGAAACCACATCGCCCTTGGAATCATAGGTTGTCCAAATGCCCACTTTTTTATCACGGAACCATTCACCTCGATAAAAAATCAAACCATTTTCATGTTTAACAATTGAAAAACCTTCCCTAGATCCATGCGTGTAGGTCGTCATTGACTTTTCCATACCAGAGGTTAAATAGAATGACCATTTGCCATGCCGCTTCCCTTCATGGTCTAAATTACCCAAATATTTTATTTGTTGTTTTCCCGGGTACCATTCTTTGTATATACCACCTGAAGAATCCACAAGTATTTCATCAGAGTCTTCAACGTTTACGGTAGCCTCTAAGGATGCTTCATTTGACCCGCATCCGAAAAGAAAAATAAAGCATAGAATATTAAAGAACCTCATACTATTTATCTCTATTCATTGTGAAATCAACAAGAGCAACTAAAGATGTCTTTGCTTGACTGTCAGGGAAGCCGTCAAGAATCGATTTAGCAGCGTCGGCGTATTCATGCATGATTTTATATGCATAATCAATCCCACCGTACTCCAAAACTAGAGATGTGGCGCGTTTTATTTTTGCACTATTTTCGTTGTGATTCTTGACAATATTTTTAAGCTCTGCTTTAATATTTGGAGGACAATTTTCAAGGGTATAAATTAACGGAAGCGTCATTTTTTGCTCTCGAATATCAATCCCTGTGGGTTTACCAATATTTCCAGGTGTACCATAATCGAATATATCATCCTTAATTTGGAATGCCAAACCAACTTTTTCTCCAAAAACCCTCATCTTTTCTCTATACTCTTCTGCACCGACACTTATCGCTCCTGCCTCACAACAAGTTGAAATCAAAGAAGCTGTTTTTTTCTTAATCACCTGAAAGTAGATGTCTTCAGTGATATCTAAGGAACGTGCTTTTTCGATTTGCAAAAGTTCACCCTCACTCATTTCTTTTACTGAACGCGCTACAACCTCAAGAAGAGCAATATTCTCTTTCTCTATGGAAAGAAGAAGAATCTTTGATAGCATAAAATCACCAACGAGAACGGCAATTTTATTTTTCCATAGGGCATTTACAGAAAAGAATCCCCTGCGCTCATTTGCATCATCTACGACATCGTCATGAACGAGGGTTGCAGTATGTAATAACTCGACAAGAGATGCAGCATGAAAAGTCGTATCATTTGTGTCAGCAAACAGCTTTGAAGATAAAAAAACAAATAGCGGACGCATCTGCTTTCCTTTTCTTTTTACTATGTATTGCGTTACTTTGTCTAGAAGTGGAACATTAGATTCAAGCGCCGCTTTGAAATAAGTTTCGAAAGAGCTCATCTCCGTTTTCACCGGTGCTATTATATGTTCTATATTCGACATAGTACAAATATAAAAAAAGGGACAACGAGATTAAGAATAAAATGTCATTAACGTGACAAATGCATATTTCGCTCCGAATAAACTTTCCTAAAGAATGGATCTTTTAAATCTTCAATAAACCGAATCTCTTCACCTGTAGATTTCATTTCTGGGCCAAGTTCTTTTTTAACATCTGGGAATTTCTCATAGGAAAACACTGGGATTTTAATAGCATATCCCTTTTTTCGCGGTGAAAAAGTGAAGTCTTTAACTTTTTTCTCACCGAGCATTACTTTCGCAGCATAATTAACGTAAGGTTCATCGTAAGCCTTTGCAATAAAAGGAACTGTTCGAGAGGCACGAGGGTTGGCTTCAATCACGTATACTTTATCGTCCTTAATAGCGAATTGTATGTTGATCAAACCTACAGTCTTGAGTTCAATCGCAATTTTCTTAGTAATATCCTCAATTTGAGTCATTACAAAATCTCCTAAATTATATGGAGGTAAAACAGCATATGAATCACCAGAGTGTATTCCAGCAGGTTCTATGTGCTGCATTATTCCTATGATGTAAACATCCTCTCCATCACAAATAGCATCTGCTTCAGCTTCAATTGCTCCCCCTAAAAAGTGATCTAAAAGAATTTGATTGTTACCCATTTCATTGATAATATCAACTACATGATGTTCGAGCTCGTCTTTGTTGATGACGATTTTCATTTTCTGTCCTCCCAAAACATAAGATGGCCTGACCAGTAGAGGAAAACCTAAATCATCTGAAAGCTCGAGCGCTTGTTCAGCACTTTCAACAACACCGTATTTGGGAAATGGAATTCCATTAGCCTCAAGAAGCTTTGAAAAACGCCCTCTATCTTCGGCAAGATCCAAGGCATCGAAGCTAGTCCCCATAATCTTTATACCGTAACGGCTTAACTTCTCTGCAAGCTTCAATGCAGTTTGTCCGCCAAGTTGAACAATGACTCCCTCAGGTTTTTCGTGCTGAATGATGTCGTATATATGCTCCCAAAAAACAGGTTCAAAATAAAGCTTATCAGCCGTGTCAAAATCTGTAGAGACGGTTTCAGGATTACAATTGATCATAATCGTTTCATAGCCACATTCTTTTGCAGCGAGTACTCCATGAACACACGAATAATCAAACTCTATGCCTTGACCAATTCTATTTGGACCTGAGCCCAAAACCACAACCTTTTTCTTATCCGAAACAATACTCTCGTTCTCAAATTCAAAGGTGGAATAATAATACGGTGTTTGTGCCGCAAATTCCGCTGCACAGGTATCAACAAGCTTATATACACGATTCAATCCTATTGAACTTCGTTTTGTATGTACCTCAGACTCTAGACATCTCAAAAGGTGCGCTATCTGACGGTCTGCATAACCTTTTTGCTTGGCTTCAAAAAACAAATCATCAGGCAAGTTTTCGATATGGAATTTTTCAATTCTATCTTCTAGCTTAATTAAATCCTCAATTTGCTTCAAGAACCAAATATCTATCTTGGTTTTTTCAACAATCGTTTTAAATGGAATCCCTAGCTTAATAGCATCATAAATATGAAATAAGCGGTTCCAACTTGCATTTTCTAACGAATGCAAAATCTCATTTTGATTCGTGAGTTCTTTACCATCTGCACCTAGACCGTTTCTGTTTATTTCTAGTGACTGACATGCTTTCTGAAGCGCCTCCTGAAAAGACCTTCCGATTCCCATCACCTCGCCAACAGATTTCATCTGAAGGCCCAATTTTCTATTTGTTCCTGGGAACTTATTAAAATTCCATCTAGGAATCTTTACAATAACATAATCTAAGGTCGGCTCAAAAAGAGCTGATGTTGTTTTCGTAATTTGATTCTCTAGTTCATCTAATGAATAACCAATGGCAAGCTTTGAAGCAATCTTGGCGATTGGGTAACCCGTTGCCTTTGAGGCCAATGCTGACGAACGACTTACTCTTGGGTTGATTTCTATAGCAATAATATCCTCTTTTTCATCAGGCGAAACTGCAAACTGAACGTTACATCCACCAGCAAATTCACCAATCGAACGCATCATCTTTATGGCCATGTCACGCATTCTTTGGAAGGTCGTATCCGACAATGTCATTGCAGGCGCAACAGTGATGGAATCACCTGTATGAATTCCCATCGGATCAAAGTTCTCAATAGAACAAATAATAACAACATTATCATTAGCATCCCTCAAAAGCTCTAATTCAAATTCTTTCCAACCTAGAAGTGCTTTATCAATCATCACTTCATGTATAGGAGAAAGCTGAAGACCACGCTCTAATAGGTTATCAAACTCATTTGGGTCATGTAAAATTGAAGCGCCTGAACCACCTAAGGTGTATGACGGTCTAATACAAAGAGGGAAACCGAATTCTTGTGCAATTTCTTTTCCTTCTAAAAAGGACTTGGCTGTTTTTTGAGGAGCCATCGGCACCCCAATCTCCGTCATCAAATCTCTAAAAGCTTCTCTGTTTTCAGTTATTTCAATGGCATCTATGTTAACCCCTACGATTTTCACATCAAATTCGTCCCACAAGCCCATTTCATCACACTTAATGCACAAATTTAATGCAGTCTGACCACCCATAGTGGGAAGCACCGCATCAATGTTATGCTGCTCAAGAATTTCTCTCACGCTCGCTGGCTCGAGTGGTTTCAGGTAAATGTTATCGGCCACAACTTTATCTGTCATGATCGTCGCAGGATTGGAGTTAATTAAAGTGACTTCAATTCCTTCTTCCCGCAAGGATCGAGAAGCTTGAGAACCCGCATAATCAAATTCACAGGCTTGACCAATTACAATGGGACCACTACCAATAATTAAAATAGATTTTATAGAAGAATCTTTGGGCATACAATGTTCAATTTAAATGAAATGAAATAACACAATAAATCGAGAGCAAATTTAATTGAAATACTATTATTTGTAGTCAATTATGTGAAATGTTTATACACAAATTTCAACCACAATGTTAATTAAAGGGTAATCCTGTTAATAAAAAGCAACTTATGAACTATTTTAGAGGTAATGAATTCACTTTTAATTACAGAAGAGAACGTAACAATAGAGTACTATATTCAGGGTTCAGGGGATGATACCCTGATTTGTTTTCATGGACACGGCAGGCAGGTTGACGATTTTTTGTTTTTAAAGCATAAAGACCGAAAACTAATTTTAATTGTCCTACCTCATCACGGGAATTCCCAATTTCCAGCAGAAAGAATCGAAACACAACCATTGTCGGTCACAGAACTCAGTTCTATGTTTACAAAAATACTTGAAAAAGAGGCAGTTGTTGATTTTCATTTTATTGGATTTTCACAAGGTGGAAGATTCGTATTGTCACTACTTCCATTTTACAAAGATCGCTTAAAATCAGTTCACGTGATTTCTCCTGACGGAATGGACCCGATGAGCTTTTATAATCGAACCTCACGAATGCGTTTAGCTAGACTATTATTTCAAAAATGGGAAAATTCACCAGAGACGTTTATTAGAATGGCGAAACTCGTATTTAAACTTGGATTGGTACGACCTAAAGTTTTTTCCTTTATTGAATTATTTGCAGCAAATAAAGAGAAATTTCAAAGAGCCTCAAGAACTTGGCGAGGATTCAGGAACATTACCCCTGACCTCAATACAATCGGAAAATCGCTAGATTCCAACAATATATACTTTAGGGTGATCATGGGTAAATACGATCAGGTCATTCGAACCCGACAAGCCGAATCATTTTTAAAAAGAATCAACCAGGTAGATGCGCTTATTGAAATTGAATGCGGACATGATTTTTTCAAAAAAGAAAATCTAAAACTATTATCAGATATCCTTAAACTATAAAAGGCACCCGAGGGTGCCTTTTAACGTATAACCAAATAATCCTTTACTACCAGAGACTATTTCTTTTCATTTACCTCTTCGAAATCAACATCAGTGACTTCGTCTTGAGCATCCGCAGCTTCTTCACCTTGAGGTTGCGCGCCGTTTGGATCGCCTCCCTCTTGATTAGCAGCATTGTACATATCTTGAGATGCCGCTTGGAAAACATTATTTAGTTTCTCCATTGCAGGTTCAAGGTTCTCCATGTTCTTCGCTTCAAACTCCTTTTTCAATTCCGCCAATGCATCCTCGATAGGTTGTTTTTTGTCTGCAGGAAGTTTATCACCATACTCTTTAATCTGTCTTTCTGTTTGAAAGATTGTAGAATCGGCTTTATTTATTAATTCAACTTCATCTTTTTTCTTCTGATCCGCATCAGCATTTGCCTCTGCCTCTGCTTTCATTCTTTCGATTTCTTGATCAGATAAACCTGAAGAAGCTTCAATTTTTATTGACTGCTCTTTTCCGGTGCCTTTGTCTTTTGCCGAAATATTCATGATTCCATTTGCATCAATATCAAAAGTAACCTCGATTTGAGGCACACCTCTTTGTGCTGCTGGTATATCACTCAATTGGAACCTACCTAAAGACTTGTTATCATTTGCCATAGGTCGTTCTCCTTGAAGAACATGAATATCTACAGATGGTTGATTGTCAGCTGCGGTAGAAAATACCTCTGATTTTTTCGCTGGAATCGTTGTATTTGACTCGATTAATTTAGTAAATACACCACCCATTGTTTCAATTCCTAAAGACAATGGTGTAACGTCTAGCAATAAAACATCTTTAACTTCACCTGTTAAAACACCACCTTGAATCGCTGCACCAATAGCAACCACCTCATCAGGATTCACTCCTTTTGAAGGCGCCTTCCCGAAGAAATTTTTCACTGCATCTTGAATGATTGGAATTCTTGTAGAACCACCTACGATAATGACCTCATCAATATCACTTGCAGATAAACCAGCATTTTTAAGTGCAGATCTACAAGGTGAGATTGTTCGTTCAACTATTTCAGAAATGAGTTGTTCAAATTTTGCACGTTGTAGTGTACGGACCAAGTGTTTTGGAACACCATCTACAGGCATAATATATGGCAAGTTAATTTCAGTTGAAGTTGTAGAGGAAAGCTCAATTTTCGCTTTCTCCGCTGCTTCCTTCAATCTTTGAAGCGCCATTGGATCTTTTCTCAAGTCAAGACCTTCATCTTTTTTAAATTCATCTGCTAACCAAGATATGATTGTTTCATCAACGTCGTCACCACCAAGATGCGTATCTCCATCCGTTGAAAGAACTTCAAAAACACCATCTCCAAGCTCAAGGATCGAAACATCATGGGTTCCACCACCGAAGTCAAAGACTACGATTTTTTGATCCAATCCCTTTTTGTCTAACCCATAAGCCAAAGCAGCCGCTGTAGGCTCGTTAATAATTCTTTTGATTGTTAAGCCAGCTACTTCACCAGCTTCTTTCGTTGCTTGTCGTTGTGAATCATTGAAATATGCAGGAACGGTAACGACCGCCTCTGAAACCTCTTGACCTAAATAATCCTCGGCTGTTTTCTTCATTTTTTGAAGAATCATCGCGGAAATTTCTTGTGGTGAATATTTACGATCATCGATTTCAACACGAGGTGTATTGTTATCTCCCTTAACCACTTTATATGGCATTCTAGATACTTCTTTTTTACAATCGTCAAAGCTTGACCCCATAAATCTCTTTATAGAGTATATTGTTTTGGTTGGATTTGTAATGGCTTGTCTTTTGGCTGGGTCACCGACTTTACGCTCACCGCCTTCAACAAAAGCTACAACAGAAGGCGTTGTTCTTTTACCTTCTGAGTTTGCTATAACCACTGGTTCATTTCCTTCCATGACCGAAACGCACGAATTTGTGGTTCCTAAATCAATTCCTATTATTTTTCCCATGTTATTTTATTTTCCAGACATATGACAATTAATATGCCATGGTAAAAAACAAGGGTTTATTATGACAAAAAGGGCATGCATTAAATTTATACATGTCTAATTGTCATACTTTCTGACAATAAAAGATTAAGATTTAGAGTTTAGACAGGTCGCTAATGTAGAATGACTTTCTTTACATACACGTTCCCAAGCGCCTCTACAGAAACAATATAAATACCTGATTCGAAAGTACTTAAATCGTATTTATTTTGAAGATTAGATAGCTTCGTGTCCATACGTACCTTACCACTTAAATCAATGATTCTAAAAAAACCTTCAGAATCAAAGGATGATAGCTCAATACTTAATAAGTTTTTGTTAATATTTACATTGACTTCTTGAGGTGTAAACTCAGTGATATTCGTGTTCATATTCCCAACACTGAGGGGATCCCCACTTTGAGATGCATCATAACCATATGAATGAAGTGTGATTTGACTTCCGTCAGATAATACAGAAACTTCTATCCACCCCAAGTGCAGACTCCCGGCAATATCAAACATTGCTCCCAAGTAACCTTGTTCACCACGAAATGCACCATATTGATAGGGTAGGCTTCCAATTACACCAGTATTAATAATAAGATCAATACCAATAGCATAACTTGTATCTTCACCGTACTCCTGGAAAACTGTAAGCTCATCTCCAGCAACGAGTCGTGAAACGTCAAATGCTGAGGTCTCAGCAGAGGTGGCACCAGCAGGCTTTCCATTTTCACAACCGAGTAAGGCACCTGAACCTTCATATGTAGCAGGTAAACCCGCAATTGTAGTATCACCACTTAGATCTTGAACTAAAAAATAGAACTCAATAACACCATCACCGTTAAAATCGAAGGCATATGGCTCACTGGATGCATCAATCGTAACTTCAGGAGAAAAGTTACTACTAATTACCTGGGCCTGATATTTACCCATTAAGCTAAAAAGAAGAAAAGTGAAAATTATAAGTACGTTACTGCGTTTATTTTTCATGATTGTATTGATTTGTTTCGAAATTACAAAAAGGACACGAACTATCAATTCTCATCAGCCACCTTCTTACTTGTATCCTTATCAAAATGAATAAAGATATTGGCATAAATGATTTTCGATAGTGCAAAAAGTAAAGGGCTTAATATTATAATTAGAAAAGTAAGCACTGAAATCTGAGTCCAAACAGAAACATCTCCGAAAAACCAATTTGCACCTGCCCATATTGCTACAAATAATGCAACTCCCAAGGCATAAGAAACGTACATTGCACCAAAATAAAAACCCGGCTCGGGAATAAAATTTGTTTTACATTTAGGACATTCTTTTAATACATTTCCAAGACGTTTTAAATCATACACATGAGATTCAAAAAACTTACCGTGTAAGCACTTTGGACATCTCAATTTGAAAATACTGTATAATTTAGGCATCATAGCATACAAAGATATAGAATCTGACTTTGATTAATGTATGAATTAGTCTTGGTTGAAACATTATTTTTTCAGGTCTGAATTCCGTATATTGAAGTTCTAAAACTAAACGATGAGAAATTTTTATTCACTTTTCAGTGCGCTCGCCTTGTATATTCATGCCTTTGGCCAATGCACCACAACAAATGCTACGAGCTGTGAATGCGCAGACGGAACTACCAACTGTTTACTTTTGCCTGATATTACTGCATCCTGGCAGGGTATTGCCGATAATGGCTGGATCGAATATCCACAAAATGGTGCGGGACAAAACTTTAATAATCAAGGTCCCGATGACGGACGCTTGAGAGTAACTGGTTCTACGCCTAATATTGGACATGGTTCATTTACAGTTCGTGGAGTCGACTCGAATGGTTACAGGGCTTTTATATGTGGAAATGACACCATTTATGACGAGAATTCATCCGGCTCATTTACTTGTCCTAATGGAGAAGAGAATCCGAAACAAATGCTTTTACAACGTGTTTACAAGAAAGAGGGGAATACCATGAGTTATGAGGATACATGGACTGGAAGTATGACTTATCATGAAAGCCATGGCCATAATCATGTAGATGATTGGGCCGTTATGACCTTGAGGATTCCGACTACTGATCCAAATCCGTTGAATTGGCCTATTGTTGGAGACGGTGCAAAAATCGGTTTTTGCCTCATGGATTATGGACAATGTGGCACTACTGCCGGCAGTACATATTATGGACATTGTAGAGATGATAATACATCATTTAATGGTGGTAATGTCATGGCGAATGTTGACTTTACAAATTGGAATTTAGGAGGAGGCAGTTACGGCTGCTCCGTAGTTGAACAAGGTATTTCTTCAGGTTGGACAGATGTCTACGGCTACTGGCTTGATGGGATGTGGATAAATATACCAGAAAACACCTGTAATGGAGACTACTACATTGTTATGGAGGTAGATAAGAATAATTATTTTCAAGAAGAAGATGAAGATAACAATTATACGGCCGTACCTGTTACGCTAACACAACAGCATCCTGAAAACTCGGGAATACTCCCAACCATAAATTCCAATGAATCCAATAACCTCTGCTTAGGACAGACGATTACACTTACCGCAACTGCAGGAACTGATTTTCTATGGTCCAACGGCGCCACAACTCAAAGTATCGTTGTATCCGAACCCGGAAGTTACGAATGTACAGTAACTAATTTTTGTGGTTCAAATACCTCATTACCATTTGTTGTAAGTAGCGCAGTTCCTTCACCGCCTGTAGTTGAAGATGTAAGCGCATGCACGGGAACGTACGTTGTTCTTGAGGCATCATCAACAGGAGAGATTGAATGGTTCGATGATAATGGAAACTTTTTAAATAATGGTATCACACATACAACAAACCCACTAATTGAAAATATGACGATTTGGGTTCAAAATACAGATTCGTATACAGAAACAGTAAATGCAGAACCTTACACGAATGGTATTGGCGGTGGCGGGTACCTCAGCTCTAACCATGGTAGTATCTTTCATGCCTATACACCCTTTACATTGAAGAGTGTATTGCTCTATGCACTGAACGGGGGAAGCGTTACTATCGAATTACAGGAAGAAGACGGTACTGTGATCCAAGTTTTTACAGAAACTGTACCTGCAGGAGCAAGTCGAATAAATTTAAATTTCGAAATTCCAATAGGCTACAATTACCAATTGGTGGGTACAAATCTCCCAAATGGAGGCCTGTATAGAAATAACAACTCTGCAACTTATCCTTACATATTGGATGATATACTTTCGATTGTTGGCGCTACTTCAAGTTCTTCTTATTTTTATTACTTCTATGATTGGGAAATTGAAACAGAAAACGGCACTTGTACGAGTGACTTAATCCCTGTTCAAGTAACTGTGGCAGATCCAGATGCGCCAATTGCAGAAGGAACAACAATTTGTACAAATGAGGTTGCACAACTCACGGCATCAGGCTCAGGAACTCTCAATTGGTTGGATGCGTTAGGAACTATTTTAGGTTCGGGGCCGAATTTCTCTACACCAACGTTGACAGAAACAACGACCTTTTATGTTCAAGCATCTGAAAATAATTGCACCAGCATTTCAGTACCAGTTGAAGTTCTTGTTGAATCTTGCGCTGACCTCAGTGCACTTACAATAAAAAACACAATTGGGATTTCTCCCAATCCTTCAAACGGAATATTTTTGATTTCTTATGACCTTGCTCAGAAAAACAAAGTAGAAATCGAGATTATTAGTACTACTGGTAAACGCATATTTAAGAAAAGTTATCAAGACCAAGCGGGAGAAAACAATCATGAAATCTCTTTAAAAAACGTCTCAGATGGAATCTATTCAATCATAATTTCATCAGGGCAAGAAATTTACACAGATAGATTAGTCATTCAAAATGACTAAGATTTTAAGTTGTACTTTACACTTAATATTTATTGTGCTTGCCTCGAAAGGGCAGGCACAATTTATTTACAACTATACCGCAGAAAACTCGCCACTTCCATTTAACACTGTTCGATGCCTTGAGTCATCATCTTCAGCGCTATGGATTGGAACTGATGAAGGTCTCGCCAAATTAAGTGGTGGAAACAATTGGACCATCTATAACGCAGGTAATAGTGGCTTATGGAGTAACGATGTTCGTGCACTAAAAAATGATGGTGATTCTTTACTTTGGATTGGAACGGTTCAGGGAGGATTATTTTCATTTGACGGTTTAAACTGGACCAATTACACACCTCTAAACTCTGGTCTTGGAGATTATCTGGTGAGGGGTATTGATATTGATATACAAGGAAATATTTGGATTGCGACTACGGAAGGCTTATTCGTTTATGATAGAACGAATTGGAATACTTATACAACTAATGATGGTTTACTATCGAACAATACAACAACCATTTGCGCAGCAGGAAACACAAAATATATTGGAACCATTAACGGTGGCGTATTATACTTCGACGAAACAAACAATTTTATAAATCATACAATTGTGAGTTCTGGAATACCAGATAATTCTGCTCTTGATATAGAAATTGATAACAATGGTAGGCCATGGTTTATATCACCTGCGGCAGGATTGTTTGTAGATGATGGAGATGGTGGACCTTGGGACGTCTTTAATTCCGGGAATTCAGCTATCGCGTCGAATAGCCTTCTTTGTCTACAACATGGGCCCCAAGGTCAGATCTTCATAGGCACCGAAACGGATGGTATTGTAACAAAAAATGGCAACCAGTATTCGAATTTAAATATTGATAATTCAGCGCTTACTGATAATCATATTTTATGCTTAGAAAAGAATGAAGAAAATACTTTATGGGCGGGCACTTTTAATGGTGGATTGTGCGAAATTCATGATATTGCAGGGTTATTACAAAAAGGTAGTTATCCACCTAATATTCACCCGACAATCGTGAACGCAGGCGCGTCAATTCATTTTTCTAAAAATGTAAATTGTACTTATTCCCTAGTAAATATGCTTGGAGATGAATTTAAAACAGGCACACTAAAAAATTCAAGGACAATAAACATCCCAAAGACAATAAAACCAGGTGTGGTATTTATTTACTATTCAATAGATAATACAATCTTTACGAGGAGAGTAATTGTTCACTAGTCATTTTTAGTCTGAGACAATAGAAAAGCTTTATATTTTAGAAATAGTAAGTCCACAGCATGTCCAGGATTAATTGCCCCAGACTCTAATTTTTTTTCCAGTTCGTTTAGATAGGTCTTTAATGATTCATGAGCTTCAATGTCATTTAGTATTAAATGTGAAAAGTTCTCTCTTAAAAACCGTGCATTCTGATTGCGTCGGTTCATTGAAAAGTAACCATTACGCTGCGTCAAATGAAAAAAGCTATTTAATGTTTCCCATACCTTACCCAAACCCTTTTGATCCAAACTACTTGTCGTAAGTACATTTGTAATCCAATTACTATCTTTCCCAGGGAAAAGATGAACAGCATTGGCGTAAGAACGCGCAGCCAGTTCTGATGCTTTTTCATTACCAGAATCTGCTTTTGTAATCAAAATAGTATCCGCAAGCTCCATGATTCCGCGCTTCATCCCTTGAAGTTCATCCCCTGCTCCAGCGAGTAAAAGCAAAAGGAAATAATCTACCATTCCGTGAACCATTGTCTCCGATTGACCTACGCCAACTGTTTCAATCAGAATGATATCAAACCCTGCTGTTTCACAGAGCAGCATTGCATCACGAGAATTCCTTGCAACCCCCCCAAGATTACCTGCGGCAGCGGTTGGTCTAATAAATGCATTTTCTTCACGAGACAGGGTATTCATCCTTGTTTTATCACCTAGAATACTTCCACCTGAAACATTAGAAGAAGGGTCTACAGCGAGAACCGCAAGTTTGTGTCCTGCATCTAATATTTGTGAGCCAAATGCTTCAATCAATGTGCTCTTACCAACCCCCGGAACACCTGTGATCCCTATCCTCCATGATTTTGAAGGGCTCGCAGAACACATATCAATGAGTTTGTTGGCTTCTATTCTTGCCTCTGGATGCGTACTTTCAATTAAAGTGATTGCTGAACTCAGCGCTGGCTTATCTCCGCTTAATAGCAAAGGGTATAACTCATCCGCCTTAAAAGATTTCAATCTTTTTTTCCGGGAAGAAATCCACTGTTCTATTTTCTTTTTTGAGGACATAATTTAAAGTCAATTCACCCCTTAATTTACCGGGTACCTACCTTACTAATTTAGTATAAATATCTTCATACATCGGAAGTACTTTAGCTATTGTAAACGCTTTGGCTTGAACCAACGCATTCTTCTTAAAAGCATCCAAGCGATTCTCTGAAAAAATGTAAACTAAATTCTTAGACATATCTTGCACGTCACCTACATCAGATAAAAACCCTGAAAAACCTTGCTTATTCACCTCTGGAATACCTCCAGAATTACTGGATATTACTGGGACTGACATAGCCATAGCTTCTAGCGCAGCTAAACCAAAACTTTCTGTTTCAGAGGGCAATAGAAAAGCATCAGAAATCGCTAAAACATCAGAAATATCTCTGATCTTGCCTAGAAATAAAATGTGCTCACATAAACCCAACTTTCGGCACAATTGCTCACAACTATAGCGTTCAGGACCATCACCTACAAATAATAATTTTGAAGGCACGGTTTTTATTGTCTCTGCAAATACAAGAATAACATCCTCTACCCGCTTTACTTTTCTGAAATTTGAAACGTGACAAACAATTTTTTCGTTTTCAGAAGCATACAGGCTTCTGTTAATTTTAGAGTCCGACCGTTTTTTACTTAAATCGATGAAATTAGGTACAACTGTGATTTCATTTTTCACATCAAAATGTTTCAACGTATCTTTCTTAAGACTTTCAGAAACTGCTGTAACTGCATCAGATTCATTGATACAAAAGGTAATGACGGGCTCGAAAGAAGGATCGCGTCCGACCAATGTAATATCGGTTCCATGTAAGGTCGTAACATAAGGAATTATAATACCCTGCGTTCTGAGTATCTGTTTCGCCATAAAGGCGGCTGAAGCATGAGGAATGGCATAATGAACATGGATTAAATCTAGTTTTTCATATTTTGCCACATCAACCATTTTACTTGCCAGTTCCGTTTCATAGGGCTGGAAATCAAATAGAGGATAATCAGATACAGAAACCTCATGATAAAATACATTTTCTGTAAATCCACCGAGCCTAACAGGTTGAGAATACGTTATAAAATGAATCTCATGGCCCTTTTTCGCAAGTGCTTTTCCCAATTCCGTCGCTACTACTCCACTCCCACCAAATGTTGGGTACAATACTATTCCAATTTTCATTTTTATTCTTTGTTTGCTCCTAAAGGAAAAAAGAAGTTCACTCTGTAAATAATAGGAAGAATCCGTTGTATCTGACCTTCGCTGTTCTTTATTCTTATGGAATAGTTAGGACGAAAAGGACTATTTTCAGAATTTACCACATCATAGAAAACACCAAGATTAATTCTTACTTTGTTGTATAATTTTGAAAATCCACCTCCGACAAAAAGTGCTACAATCCAAGGTTTAAATTCACCACCCGTTTGGCTAAAATTAAACGGAGTTTTCAAAAGTTCAATTTCCACCCCTCCAAAAAGGGCATCTTTATATCTCGCATGCGCAAAAAGTCCACCACCGTATATACTTGCACTTGAAGGTACATCACCGGCCAGTCCGTTGTATAAATAATTCCAAGTCCTGTGATATCTAAATGAGGGGCCAACTGCAAAGTTTTTGTTCAGAATTGCTGCATATTTTAATCCAAACCCCATCGTACCACCGTTGGATCCCGCTCTCGCGGCAAAAACCTCAACCCCTACTTCAGAACCATCAAACTCAGTTTGAGCAGAATAAGTAAATGTGCACAAGACGAAAAATAGTTGAAAAAAATATTTCATTGTTAAATAGTTTTTACAAAGATACGATGTTTTAGACCTTTCGAAATACTTCCCTTATTATCTTTGTAAAAAAAAATCATGCAACGTCTTAACGGAAAAGAAACCGCACATCAAATCAGAAAGGAGCTTCAAGAAAAAGTTTCAACGCGAAAAGAGATGGGTAAAAAGACCCCACATCTAGCTGCTGTTCTTGTCGGGAGTGATGGAGGTTCACTTTCCTATGTTACTGCAAAAGTTAAAGCTTGTGAAGAAATCGGCTTTGACAGCACTTTAATACGTTTTGATTCAGATGTATCAGAAGACACCCTTTTAAATCAGGTAACTAAACTTAACGATGATCCAAATATTGATGGCTTTATTGTTCAGCTTCCCTTACCTAAACACATCAATGAAACAAAGGTCACAGACACCATCAGCCCAAACAAAGACGTAGATGGTTTCCATCCTATGAACCTTGGGAATATGATGCTTAACTTACCTGGATTTCTTCCTGCAACACCAGCAGGTATCATCGAATTAATGCGACGCTATAAAATTGAAACCTCAGGTAAACACTGTGTGATTATTGGAAGGAGCAATATTGTAGGAACACCACTAAGTATGATGCTCAGTAGAAATACTAACCCAGGAAACTGTACGGTCACACTCGCCCATTCTCGAACAAAAAACTTAAAAGAACTCTGTCTTCAAGCCGACATTTTAATTGCTGCTATTGGAAAACCAGACTTTGTGACTTCAGAAATGGTAAAGGACGGTGCTGTAATCATCGATGTAGGAACGACAAGAGTTGAAGACACATCCCGCGAGCGGGGATGGCGGCTTGTTGGAGATGTAAACTTCAAGGAGGTTGCACCCAAATCAAGTTTTATAACACCCGTTCCAGGAGGGGTAGGTCCAATGACAATCGCCTCGTTGATGATAAACACATTAAAAGCAATGGAACTCAATGGAAAATAAAATAGAATTTAAAATTAATGGAGAATACATTGAATTGTTAGCATTATTAAAAGCAATAGGCATAGCGCAAACAGGTGGACATGCAAAAATGATTGTTGATTCTGAAGAGGTGAATAGAAATGGGACGATTGAATTGAGACGACGCGCTAAGTGCATTAAAGGTGATATAATTATTGTAGGTGAACAATCCATAACACTTATTTAATTCGTTCAATAGCCATAACCAATCTGATAATAAATACCCATGCTGGTATTTAGGGAGCTTTCTTCATAATTGAAAAGTGAGAAAGAAAACTTCCATCCAAAAACACCCCTCCAAATAGGAACGTCTCCTCCCAAAGCAAAATAAGGCCCAAATCCAAAAAAGCTTTCTTGTTTTCTGAGGATATACACACATGGCGCCAAACCGAGACCAATAAAAAAATAATTGGACTCAATATTACCATAATAAACCTCCATACTTATGGGAACCTCTGCACCGAGTATCACACCGCCCTTATTTTTATCCCCTGCAAATGCCAGAGCTGGACTGATGGAATTTCCTACTGTCAAATTAGGGAATATAAAATGTCGTCTGTGATTAAATAAATGAGTCCCTTTAAAAAAAACGGAGGGCAGTAATTGGATGTTTGAATTCGGTAATGCAGATAGTTTTAGCTGCCCACCAACACTAGGGTATATCGCCTTTATTTGAGCCGAACCATAGGATCCCAAAAGCGAGAAAATGATCAAAAACAAACGAAAGAAGAAGTGTTTCACTAAAGTTAAAGTTTGCAACATTTAACACAAAATATATGCCAATGCGCTCATTCTTCAGCGTATGAATGTATTAACGAGCATTTTCTGTTGCTTCGTAAATACGCAATACCAAAAGACCAAATATTACACTTGAAACAATGAGTGCAATGTTCGTTAGTCCGTCGGTTGCAAAAGACAAACGAATCAAAATTGTACAAATAACAAAACCTGTATTTCGGATGAGTTGACTGTAGCGCTCCGTGTATTGAAAAGAGAGCAAAAGAATAAAAACATCAGCGAGTATAAGGATTGTGAAAAACTCGTTGTAAAAAATAGCATTTAAGTGGAATGATGAAGTTATAGACGCTCCTGAAAACTGAGAAGAAATCCAAAAAACTAATGTGTATAAACTCGTAACTACGAGCACAGGAAGCAATACTAAACTCACTGCGCGCTTCGAATTCACAAAGCGCTTGAGGTTGTCTGAAAGTTTTCCCTTCACCAGCTTAGAATGACTTTTGTTGAATAAGTAAATGAGAAAAAATAAAATGAGAATCCCGATCAAATCATATATGAGTTGTAGATTAGCCTTCGCGCTAAACCAAGAAGCCATAAGGTCAATATGCGGAATTTCACCGAAAATACGTCGAATAACAATCAATGAGATAATCTCAAACTGCTTTGAAACCGAAGTTGTAAATGAACGCGGCAAATAATGAACGAGGAGATAAATTTCGTAAATTAAAATAATTGAGAAGGGCGTATAAATCGCCGATATTGGGTCGGCCAGTAGAATATTGTCCATGCGCGAGTGGAACACGTCATAGTTCTTACCAAGAATGAGCAATAAATGGACTATGAAACCAGCTACGGAAACATTAATTGTTATCCGTTCTATAAACTTTCGGTTACGATCGGAAAAGACCCTAAAAAAAAGACGTTCTACAAAAGATTGCCATCCCTTACCACTCATATTTTAACAACAAGAAAACAGCTCGAATTGTTGTAATTCAAAGGATTAGTAGAAGCATAGACAAACCCAACTACTTAAGATACCTAAAATCTTGACCTGCCTTTATGGACTTAACCGTCTCAATAATCATTCTAATGCTATTCTCAACATCATCTTTATGAACCATTTCAACTGTAGTGTGCATGTAACGTAATGGAAGGGAAATAAGCGCACTCGTCACCCCTTCATTTGAATAAGCAAAGGCATCTGTGTCAGTACCCGTTGAACGCGACACGACAGCTCTTTGGAAAGGTATTTTGTTTTTTTCGGCAACTTTAAATATCTGCTTTAAAAAATTATTTTGAACGGCTGGTCCATAGGTCAAAACAGGGCCATCACCTGACTTCAAATCCCCATTTTCAATTTTACTGACCATTGGGGTATTCGTATCATGACATACATCTGTTACTAAAGCAACATCAGGTTTTATACGTTCTGCAATCATTTGAGCCCCGCGCAGTCCTATTTCTTCCTGAACAGAATTTACTACATACAATGTAAAAGGGAGTTTAGTTTTGGATTCTTTTAGGAGTCTGGCAACTTCAGCAATCATAAATCCACCCATCCTATTATCCAAAGCTCTTCCAACGTATTTGTTCTTATTAAGAATCATGAATTCATCCTCGAAGGTCGCTACACAACCAACATGGACACCTAAAGCTTCAACCTCTTCTTTACTTGTACATCCGCAATCCAAGAAGATGTTCTTCATACTAGGCGTTTCTTCTTTTCCCTTACGCATATGTATGGCAGGCCAACCAAAAACCGCTTTGACTGGTCCATTGTCTGTATGAATATTGACTCTCTTTGAGGGCGCAATCATATGATCTGAGCCACCATTACGCATGAGATAAATAAAACCATCCTTCGTTATATAGTGAACAAACCAGGATATTTCATCGGCATGTGCTTCTATCACTACTTTATATTTTTTTCCAGGATTTATAATACCTGCGACGCTTCCATAATTATCCGTTATGTAATCATCGACATATGGCTTCATATATTCTAACCAAAGTTTTTGACCTTCTGATTCAAAGCCGGTTGGGCTTGGATTATTTAAATACTTTTCTAAAAAGCTTTCTGATTTCTTTGTAATAATTTTTTTCATTCTACCTGATTAAAGTTACGTTTCCTTTCACTATCGATTTTAGTCCACCCACGCATGTAACGTCTAGATAGTAATCATAAACATCTGGTTGTAATAATTTGTTTCTAAATGTGCCATCCCAGCCTTGAGAAACATCTGTTGATTCAAAAACCATTTCTCCCCAACGATCAAATACCCGAAATATTACCTCTTCGATATATAATCCGCGAACATACAAAACATCATTGTTATTATCGCTATTTGGCGAAAATGCATTTGGAACAAAGACAAATGGATCCTCACAAATAATTTCATACACCTTTATTTCAACAGTATCTTCTCGCGAACAAATACCATCCGAAACGGAAAGGGTATAAATTATATCTTCTTCAATAGATGCGTCTGTTTGTTGATTAGTTGGAGCATTCAAACCTGTTTCTGGAGACCATTGATAGGACAAAAGCCCAGAAGGAGAGCCGAATAAAGTAACGGTTGATCCCTGAGGAACAGCGTACTGAGAGGCACTTGCAATTACCAGAGTCGAATCAATATTCGTTACATTTATAAAGATAGAATCCTCGGCGACACAGTTTTCAGCGGACGTGGCTGTGATGTATACATATTGGGAACTCAAGGGTTGGACCTGTATCGTATTGCCATTATCTGCTATTATTATATCAAGCGGCAACCACTCATATGTAAAAGCAATTTCTGGTGTCAGATTTTCTACAAGGACATCAGAAAAATCATAAAGACAAATTGAATCTTGCCCAGTGAGCTCGATTTCGGGGTTAATAAAAGAAACAAATACTGAATCAATTAAAGCGCATTCAGAATTACTTAACTGAACATAAAACATTCCAGATGAAGAGACCACGACTGTGGAATCTCCTGTAGGATTTAAAACATCTGAGAAATCAGAGGTTGACGACCATTCAAATACTGTGGCTGTCCCATTACTATTTGCTGTCAGAGCAAAATCCCCCTCACACAAAGAGACTGAATCTAAACCGGAAACTGTTATTTGAGGAAGTACTGTTACATTCGCAAAACTCGTATCAGACGCAGGGCACAAAGAATCAAAAATATATAAACTTACGGTGTAATTACCTGGATTTAAATATTGCATGTTACCATCGAAATTTACAGAATCTACTATCCCGTTTCCAAAGTCCCAAAGAAAATAATCTGTTTGAATGGATTCATTCAAAAACGTCACCTCAAAAGGCGCGCAGCCAACACTATCAGGAATATTGAAAGAAGCTTCGGGTGCAACATCAAAAAGCACCTGAACAGTATCTTGTGTTGTACAAAGTCCATTACTCACAGAGATATAGTAGGTTCCATCCGAAGATACTGTTACAACAGAATCTTGGGGGGCATTAAGCGGATTTGTAAAGTTCGGGCTGGCAGACCAAACAAATTCGTTTGCCGTGCCAAAAGTATTAGCTGTCAAATTAAAGGGAATGTTATCACATACGCTCATTTGATTAGGCACATCTAGGAGCACAGAGTCAACAACTACAACTGTGATTTGTGCTGTATCTGTCAATTGACAAACACTATCGGTTACAAAAAGATTGACCTGATAAATACCCGCTTCGGTATAGGTTATAACTGGGTTTAATGTAGTTGAGTCCAAAACTCCGTCTCCAAAATCCCATAAATAAGTATCACTAACGGAAGAAATATTATCAAATGTTACCGTAAAATTATTACAACCGGTTGTTTGATCTGCTGTAAAATCTGCAACAGGTAAAATCCCAGAGTCAAACTTAAAAATGAGATTGTTACAATTCGAGCTATTGTTATTGGCGGACCAAGCATTTGGAGTCGTTGGGAAGTCACTATTTCCGCCACAACCTCCGCAAACAGACTGATAAACAATTCCATTTTTATCAAATCGAGAGGTACCACCATCGACGTGTTCTCTCGCAACTGCCCCACCTAAATAAGAACCATAAAGGATATCAGAAAAATCTGCATACATCACCATTAAATAAAAGTCAAAGCCATTCGGTGGATTTGACTGAAATGCATCAGCAGTGATGGGCATTCCCGTCAGTGGTGTAGATTGAAGCAAGTCAGCTCCCCAACCAGAGACATAAATATTACCACAATTATCGACTAAAAATGCAGTTGGCGATATATGAATATTCGGGCTGTTATTTCCAAAACGTGTTGAGGCAACATTGGTGGACAAGTTAGAATCTAATTTGATAATAAAATTACTACTTGCTCCATTAGAAAAAGCAGCATTATTGACAGGGAAATTCCCTCCAACTGATTGCCCTAGAAGAAAAACACTATTAACGCGATCAATCTCAACAAAGAAAACTTGATCATACTGGCCCATACCGATGTAACTTGCACTCGTAATTGAACTTCCCGAAGGGGGAGTCTTTACGACGAAACCATCTGCAATGCCCCCACCATAGTTGTTTTGGTATCCCGATCCCATTCCTGGTAAATTTGTTGATTTTGTACCACCAGCAAAAATAAGGTTGTCAGACGCGTCAACCTTAACTGAATAACAGGCATCATTCTGGCTCCCCCCATAATAGGTTGAAAAAAGGAGCTGTGAAAAGTCAGCCGATAATTTAAACACCGTACCATCTTGAGCTCCTGAGTTGGAATTTTGAATAGCATTTACTACGGGGAAATCGTTTGAATGAGTGCATGAGGCTACGATTACATTATTGGCGTTATCCAGCATGATCTCACCACGGAAATTATCTCCATAGTTGCTCGTTAAGTCTGAAAATGCACCAAAACTAGCTGCATTATAATTCACACCATCATTACCTGAACCTCCGACATAAGTTGAGCCTAATAAACTGGTTCCATCGGCACTGAGCTTTGATACATATAAATCGATACCGAAAGCAGAGTGATTTACACCAGTACTCCCAAAATCATAACCCAAATCTCCCCCATTGTGATTTATATTATACGCCCCAGAACTAACTGGAAAATCATCACTAGAAGTTGAACCAAAAAGGTATAAGTTATTACTCTCGTCACAAATCATACTGTGAGCCGTCTCCGTTCCTTGCGTATTATTCCCACCCCCTAAAAAGGTGCTCCATAACATTTGTGCCCCATCTTCACTGTATTTACTTACAAAAACATCGGTTATTCCCATTGGACCATTTGCCACTGTGAAATTTGAATTGATATCAAAAGCGCCGTTATCTGGTGTAGGATAGTCATTTCCATATACCGTACCTCCAGAATATGCTGTACCATCATAACCGTAAGTTGCGGTCATACCAAAATTATCGGTATTTGCCCCATTGTAGGTGGCAAAAACCAAGACAGGATCAACTATCAACTCTAAACTATGATCATAACTTCCTATGGCAAAATTTACAGCTTGTTCTGAATTGAATTGAAAGTTGCATGGAACTTCAATTTTAACACCATCAATAATTTGATAGGCATAAGGTTTTTCCTCATAAATAATCCCAAGCCTTGATGTTATTTCTAAATCGCCATTTTCACTAATCTTAATTGCTTTATGACCGTCATATTTAAGGGCTACTTGGTTCGGGTCTGCGCCAACCGAGACGACAAATTCATACTTAAATTGATTGCCCTTATTGACAATCTTCATGTCAACCCCATCATAAAAATCAATTAATGTCGCGGCATCAAAGCCATGAACATCACTTGCCCATTTATCTGGATCGTTTCCTTTTAAAAAATTAAAATAATGCGTACTTGGTCCAGTTTTAACAATTTCATCGATATCATTACTACCAATAAAATTTAAATGAATGACTTCTTGTTTGGCTAAGGCATCATTCGTAGAAATTTGTGTTGGATTTAAATGCGCTTCACGCATTGCGGAGAAATCTTGCAAATGATAAATAAATTTATTTTGCTGTACCCAAACTTTACCACCTTGCATCGGAGATTGAAAAAGCACTCCCTCTGGCCATTGACCTTTATTTTCTACTAATGAAGGAACCGTATTCAATTGATGCTCGTGATGATGCTCTATATGCTCCGTCAAATGCTCATCTTGGCTCCATGTTTGAAAACAAAACAGAACAAAGAAAATACTAAAAAAGAAATGAATTTTCATAAAACTGAATATCTACTCTAAGATACACAATTTACGTTAAAAATTTAGTTTTAAAAAACCCATTATCGGCACTGTAAACTTTATAATATTTAAATTCGCTTCAACGACAAATCATTTCATATGAAAAACAGGATTACCGAGCTTTTTAATATTGAATATCCAATTATACAGGCGGGAATGATTTGGTGCTCAGGTTGGAAACTGGCATCTGCAGTATCAAATACTGGAGGATTAGGAATCATAGGGTCTGGCTCCATGTACCCTCAAGTATTAGACGAGCACATACTGAAATGTAAAAATGCAACTTCCAATCCATTTGCCGTCAATCTACCAATGCTTTACCCGAATATAGAGGAGCATATTGAAACCATAATTCGACATAAGGTACCCATTGTATTTACCTCAGCAGGAAACCCTAAACTATATACGAGTCGACTTCAAAGTAAAGGGATTACTGTTGTTCACGTTGTGTCAAGTCTTTCGTTTGCTAAGAAAGCACAGGAGGCCGGAGTTGATGCAATAGTAGCCGAAGGTTTTGAAGCGGGTGGACACAACGGAAGAGACGAGACAACGACACTATGCCTTATCCCAATGGTTAAAAAAGAAATCTCAATTCCAATTATTGCAGCGGGAGGAATCGCTACAGGTCAGGCTATGCTCGCTTGTATGGCTTTGGGTGCTGAAGGCTTTCAAATAGGTAGTAGATTTGTCGCTTGCAATGAATCTAGCGCACACACGAATTTTAAGCAGGCTGTAATTAATGCAAAAGAAGGAGATACTGAGCTTACCCTAAAAGAGCTTACCCCTGTTCGACTTTTAAAAAATAATTTTCATCAAACTATTAAAGCCGCATATAACAACAATGCCTCCAAGGAGGAGCTTCAAAACCTTCTGGGCAGAGGACGTGCGAAAAAAGGAATGTTCGAAGGAGACCTTGACGATGGAGAATTAGAAATTGGACAGATTGCTGGGCTTTTAGACAATTTAAAGTCAGCAGAAGAAATTGTAAAATCCTTAGTTTCGGAATTCAATGATGCAAAAAATCAGATAATAAATACTTCATTTTAACTTCATGATTGAATTTGATAAATATAAGTTAGACAATGGCTTAACGGTCATACTTCACTATGACGCGACTACCCCAATGGCTGTTGTAAATACCTTGTACGATGTCGGTGCTCGTGACGAGAATGAGGATAAGACAGGGTTTGCGCATCTTTTCGAACACCTAATGTTCGGCGGATCTGTAAACGTTGAAGATTTTGATAAAGAGCTTCAAAAAGCTGGTGGTGAAAGCAATGCTTTCACGAGTAATGACCTGACCAATTACTACGAAATAATCCCTGCAAATAACATTGAGACTGCCCTATGGCTTGAAAGTGACAGAATGCTCTCTTTGGCTTTTACTGAAAAGAGTCTTGAGGTACAAAGAAATGTTGTAATTGAAGAATTTAAACAAAGGTATCTTAATCAGCCTTATGGCGATGTTTGGCTTGAACTTCGTCCCTTAGCCTATGAAAAACATCCTTACAAATGGGCTACAATAGGTAAAGACATAGCTCACATAGAAAATGCTGTGATGCAAGATGTTAAAGACTTTTTCAAAAAGTATTATTGTCCTGCAAATGCGATTTTATGTATTTCGGGAAACTTTGACTCAGAGAAAATTGAAGGTCTAATAGAGAAATATTACGGCTCAATTCCTGGCGGCATTAAGCCAGCTAGGTTGCTGCCATTTGAACCTGAACAGAAAAATTTCAGAGAACGAATTATAGATAGAGATGTTCCGGCAGATGCATTCTATTACGCCTTTAAAATGTCAGAACGAAAAAATATAGGCTATTATCTTGGTGATTTTTTAAGTGATGCTATTGGTAAAGACCAATCTTCACTTTTAAACATTAGTCTTAAAAAAGAACAAGGTTTAGTTTCAGAAATAAATGCTTTTATTACGGGTTCTCACGACCACGGACTCTTCTTAATAACGGGTAAACTTTCTGAGGGTATTGATTTTAAAACTCTAGATGAAGCGCTTTGGGAAAAGTTAAATGAAATAAAGAAAATCGGCTTTTCAGAGCGTAAACTTAATTCACTTAAAAACAAATTAAGTACGGCAAAAGCTTTTCAAGAGCAAGGACTACTGAACAGGTCAATAAGCCTGTCTTTGTTTGAACTTCTGGGCGATGCGAATGGCATCAACGAAGAAATAGAAATCTATAATCAAATTGAAAATAAAGATATTCTTCATTTCGCTCAATCAACTCTTCTGAAAGAAAACTGTTCCCTACTCAAAATCAATAAATCGAAATGAATCGAAGAAATGCTCCAAAAACCCGAAAAATAGGTGCTATTTCGTTCATAGCTCCCGAAATTCTTCAGCTCAACAATCAAGCAAAGCTTTTATGGATGGCGGATGTGCCGAACGAAACAGCAAGAATTGACTTGTACTTCGATGCTGGTCTCCGACAGGGAAAAAATGCCGTTGTAAGTATAACTTCCTCAATGTTATTGTCTGGAACAAAGGAAATAGGATCTACAGAAATACATAGCAAACTTGATGACCTTGGCGCTTTTTTTGATATTGGCTTATCACATGAAGGAGTTATGGTGTCCTTATATGCCTTGAAGAAAAATATGCTTGAAGCTTTTAAAATCTTATTTGAATCAATTCAAAACGCAAACTTTCCAGAGCAGGAATTCAATGAGATTCAAGCGGAAAAAATTCAAAACTTCAAAATAAACATGACACGTGTAAGCGTACTCGCGCAAAGGTCATTTCAGCAACATATTTACCATAAAAGTCCCTATGCAGAGCTATCCGAGGAGATTGACTTAGAAACAACAAGAAGAAGCGACTTGATAAATTTTCACCATGAACATTATAAAAAGGGTGTATTTAAAATTGCAATAGTTGGCGCACTTCAAGAGCAGCAAATTGCGGCAATTAAAGCACTTGTTACACCGCATTGTATTACAAATGAATTGTCATTTCATACTGCGTTTTGTAACAAAGCGGGCTCCTTTCATATTGAGAAAAAAGATGCAGTTCAGACAGCAATACGCATAGGCAGAACACTATTCAATAAAAAGCATGATGACTTTCTTGACATAAGTATTTTGAGTACTGTGTTGGGGGACTATTTTGGAAGCCGCTTAATGAAGAACATTAGAGAGGACAAAGGCTACACCTACGGTATTGGAACAGCTATCGCTGAAACTGGTGGCTCTGGTTATTTCCTTATTGGTTCAGAGGTAGGATCAGAACATCTCAAGGCAACATTGATAGAAATCAAAAAAGAAATGAATCTTTTGCAATCTGAAAAAATAAGTCAAGAAGAACTCCAATTGGTCAAAAATCACCTACTTGGACAACTTTTAAAGATGTCCGACGGCCCCTATGCCATGATGGACTTATTCTTAAGTGTTGAATCCTATCAAATGACATCAGATTTTTACAATGCTTACATTCAAAGAATCCATGATGTAAATCCTGAAGTACTTATGGAAATAGCCCAGAAGTATTTGAATTGGGATGAAATGTCCGTTATTTCTGCAGGTTAGCAACTTTATTTGTTGCCTCTCGTTATAATACTACGTATTATGCTGCGTTCTATAAATATGTTTAAGGTACTTTCCATAGTTGTTTTTCTACTTGCATCGTTTGGCACTCAGGCTTCACATGTAATGGGTGGAGAAATAACCTGGAGTTGTAGTGGCGGAAACGCCTATGAATTTCAGCTCGTATTTTATAGAGACTGCAATGGTGCAGAGGTTAATGTTATATCAGAAGATATTCGTGTATGGAATCACCCTACTCTGAATACAATTCAATTGAATTTCGTCTCAAGGGAAGATATTTCGCCTACATGCACAGTTGTTCCTGGATCACCACCTATGTTAGAATGCGGCTCCGGAAGTGCTGCTGGAAATGGTGTCGGAGCTATTGAACGAATCACCTATATAAGCGACCCAATTATTATAGATGGTTCACCCCCTGAGGAAGGTTGGATTTTCACTTATGAAAATTTTTCACGAAGTAATGCCGTAAGCAACTTATCGAATCCTTCCACATTTGGAATTACCTTGGCGGCTAAGATTTTTGAAAATCAAAATAATATTGCCAGCTCGTGCACTGACTCTTCGCCTAGCTTTTTACAACCTCCAAATTTCGTAACCTGTGCAGGATCAGAATACCGATACAATATGAATGCAATAGACCCTGATTTAGACTCTCTGTCTTTTCAATTTGGTGTGCCCTATGATTACTTCCCTACCGGAAGTTATAACCCCCCTTCAAATCCAATGCCTGTTCCATTCGAGCCAGGATTTACTTATGAAACCCCCACGCCGTCAGTGGATATTGACCCAAATAATATTCCTGCTACAATAAACCCATCTACAGGCGAGTTAGTCTTTACTAGCTATACGATAGGGAATTTCAATATTAAAGTTACAGTGCAATCTTTTCGAGGAGGAATACTCATAGCTGAAGTAGAGAGGGAAATTCAAGTGGTAGTGCTTCCTTGCAGTGACATTAACGAAGCACCAGTTATAACACCCCCATTTACAGGCGGTAATTTTGAGACTACGGTTAGTGCAGGTGATTTGGTTGATTTTGATTTAATCGCAAACGACCTTGATTTATTACAAAACGGCGAAGTACAAAATGTCATTATATCCGCAACTGGGCCAATGTTTGGAGAAGACTTCACAAGTCCTTCAGGCTGTGACATCGAGCCCTGTGCAACGTTGAATAACGCACCGCCAATTCAAGCACCCCAGAACGCCACTGCAAGTTTTTCTTGGCAAACAACATGTGATCATTTGGTCAATCAATTTGGTGAAAACGCCGATATAATTCCTTACGATTTTGTTTTCAAAGTTCAGGATGATTTTTGTCAAGTCCCGAAAATAACCTACGCCACGGTTCGAATCAATGTAATCAATCCTGGAGTTATTCAAGCTCCTGAAATCAGCTGTATTCAAACAGATGTAAACGGAAATCGGACTCTTTTTTGGGAGCCAGTCTCTGATCCGACAGGCTCATTTGTCGAATACAATATTTTTTCTATTCAAAATGAATTCATTGATGTTCTTACAGATATTAACACCAGTAATTACACGGTAAGCACTGCAGCATTTATACAAGATTATTACCTCACCGTGAGTTCTGGATGTGATGGGAATACCATAAATTACTCAGATACAATTTCAAATATTGTGCTGAACCTCACTAATCCTGGAAATGGTACCGCTGTTCTGAACTGGAACCCGCCTACCACGAATCCTTTACCGAACTCAGGAAACTACTATCATATTTATCGTGAATATCCAACCGGGGCATTTAACCTCATTGATAGCGTCTCTATTACTACCCTTAGTTACATCGACACAATCGACGTTTGCTCTGCTTTCATAAATTATCAAATCCGACTTCCTGGCACCTATTGTGAGTTTTCCTCCAATATTATTGGTGACCTATATGAAGATCTTCTTACCCCAGACATTCCTGTAATATCTTCTGTTGGTATTGATACGGTTACCAACGAAATGCATATTGAATGGAATGAAAACTTACAAGAAGATACATATGGTTATGTCATTTACACTTTTAATGACGATGGTATTCTTTTTGAGCTCGATACGGTATATGGTGTAAGTAATACGCAGTACAACTATCCAATATCATTTGAGAATGGCCCCTTTTCATATTCTGTCGCAGCATTTGACTCTTGCGAGACAAGTTCGACACCTGTTACTTATCAAACGAGTGCTAAAGCTCAAGTACACACGAGCATGGTGGCATCATCGCTCGTTTTTATGTGTGAACAAGAAGCTGAATTAACATGGAGTACTTATGGAGGAAGTACAATTGATTTTTACGAAATCTGGAGTCTTTCAGACGGTATTTGGAACCTTCATGAAATTACTGAGGATACCTCAGTATTAATAACAGTTAATGCAAATCAGAGCTATTCGGTATATATAAATGCCTTATTTGTTAACGGTGAAAATGCATTTTCATCGCCCACATTGTTCAATGTGCCTGTTGCAGGCGATCCTTTGTACAATTACCTTAAACTCGCCACCATTGAAGACGGTAATGTGGAACTCTATGAATACATAGATGAATCGGTAGGCATCTCAGAAATTATATTTCAGCGTAGAGAATACAATGGTGCATTTGAAGAAATTGGTCGTGCTGAAGCCAATCAAGATGTTGTTTATTTCATAGATGAGAATGCGGAAACATCATTTCAAGCTTGGGAATACCGAGCAAAATATGTAGATAGCTGCGGAGGAGATGGAGAATATTCGAATACGGTAAAAACAATTTTTCTAGAAGGAGAAGCAAACGATTATGATTATATCAATACATTAGATTGGTCTTCATACCTCGGCTTTGATGGAGGAGTTGAGGAATACACCTTGTACCGATCCATTAATGGTATATACGACCCAACACCTATTGCAATATTTGACCCCGGGGATCAAACATTCATAGACGATATAAACGGACTTGGTGTGCAGTCTAAGGTTTGCTACAAAATTGAAGGTACAGAATTTCTAAACTTTTATAATTTTAATGAAACAAGCAGCTCGAATGAGCTTTGTTTGACTTACAGCTCAAAAGTATTTATTCCAAATGCCTTTACGCCAGGAGGTATTAATCCTATTTTTATACCTATTGTGTCACATATAAAAACTGAGACTTATCATTTCACAATTATCAACAGATGGGGTCAATTGGTTTTTGAAAGTTTTGATCCCTCCTATGGTTGGGACGGTACAATACTGAGTAATGGGAAGCGAGCACTTAATGACGTATACATATACATGCTCCAAGCTGAAGATGACGAAGGTAATTTTATTCAGAAGAAAGGTTTCGTTTCATTAATTGAATAAGATGAAAAAGAAATTCTTAATCATTCAAACCGCATTTATTGGAGATGTTATTTTGGCTACGCCGGTTATAAATAATCTATATCAAAGCAACATACCCATCGAAATTGATGTGCTCGTTAAAAAGGAGAATGCATCTGTATTAAAAAACCACAGTCAAATCAATCAACTTTTCACTTTAGATAAATCCTCTAAGTTTAGTTCTGCCTTATCGCTTATCCGTCATTTCAGAAAAAAGAAATATGATGTTGTCATCAACCTACAACGTTTTACTACCTCAGGATTAATAACCGCATTTTCTGGAGGGGCAATTCGGATTGGCTTTGACAAAAATCCTCTTTCTCTTTTCTATAGTAAAAAGTATTCACACACCATTGGGGATGGTACCCACGAAGTGGATAGAAATCTTAAACTAATCGAGGATTGGGTCTCGACACCTGACCGAATGCCCAACCTCCTTTTAAGTAATGAAGAAATTCAGGAAATAAAAAAGTTTCAGAACAAATCATATGTTTGTTTGGCTCCAGCATCGGTTTGGGCTACCAAAGAGGCCCCCGAGTCCATTTGGGTTAAAACAATTTCACAAACTTCACAAAAAATTCAGTGCTTTTATCTCATAGGTGGTCCAGGAGATTTTGATAAATGTGAAAAGATTAAAGAAGCTGTAAAGGACCGAGAAATTATCAATTTATGTGGCAAACTAAACCTTAGAACGTCGGCTGCATTAATGAAAGATGCTTCCATGAACTATGTGAATGATTCTGCGCCATTACATCTTGCCTCAAGCGTTAATGCACCCGTTCGGGCATTTTTCTGCTCAACCTCCCCTGCTTTTGGTTTTGGACCGCTTTCTTCAGACTCGAAAATAATTGAGGTGCAAAATCTACAATGCAAACCGTGCGGATTACATGGTCACAAATCATGTCCCAAAGGACATTTCAGATGTGGTAAAGAATTAATTCTCTAAGACAAAACCTCTTTAACCTTGTCCGCTGCCTCTTGAAGTAATACTGCTGAATGCACATTTAAACCAGAATCATCGATAAGCTTCTTGGCTTCCACCGCATTTGTCCCTTGTAAACGAACGATAATAGGAACAGGGATTTTTCCCATATTTTTGTATGCATCAACAACGCCTTGAGCTACACGATCACATCTAACAATTCCTCCGAAAATATTGATCAAGATGGCCTTTACATTTGGATCTTTAAGAATAATATGAAATGCTTTTTCAACACGTTCAGCATTTGCTGTACCACCAACATCTAAAAAATTAGCTGGATTACCACCAGATAATTTTATGATATCCATCGTTGCCATTGCAAGCCCTGCACCATTTACCATACAGCCAACATTACCATCTAACTTTACAAAATTCAGTCCAACCTCATCAGCTTCGACTTCTGTGGGATCTTCCTCCGTTTTGTCACGCATGGCCGCATAATCTGGATGACGGAACAAACCGTTACCATCCATGGTTACCTTCGAATCTACAGCAATGATTTTATCATCAGCTGTTTTGAAGAGCGGATTAATCTCAAACATAGAGGCATCTATACCGATATATGCTTTATACAAGGACCCTACAAATTTGACCATTCCTTTAAACGCTGCTCCCGATAGTCCCAGATTAAAGGCAATCTTCCTTGCCTGAAATCCTTGAAGACCTAAATGAGGATCAATAAATTCTTTAAATATTTTATCCGGCGTATGCTCAGCAACATGCTCAATATCCATACCTCCTTCAGTAGAATATACAATTACATTTTTACCATGATCCCGATCTAGAAGAACAGACATGTAGAATTCTTTTATTTCTGATGGACCTGGATAATAAACATCTTGAGCAATTAGCACTTTATTGACTTTCTTCGCCTTGCCGTTGGTTTGTATCGTTTCTAGATGGCCTCCAAGAATACCTTTTACGGTCTCCTCAACCTTATCAATACCTTTAGCTAATACTACTCCATGTGAACCCGTTTCCTCAACAGTTCCCTTTCCTCGACCTCCAGCATGAATTTGGGCTTTCACCACAAACCAGCTTGTTCCTGTTTCATCGCTAAGTTTTTGTGCTGCCGCGACAGCGTCTTCTACTTTGTCAATGACTACTCCTTCCTGGATTGCAACGCCGTAGCTTTTTAAGATTGATTTTCCTTGATACTCGTGTAAATTCATAAGTCAAATTTTGTTAGGCAAAAATAATTTTTTTTAAATGAATATCGGCGGAATGCAAACATTAATTTATTTAGTGTCTTTTCCAAGCGGAGGAAATAACTTTGGATTGAAATTCTTTGTTTTTCATCGTAACCTCCCTTTCCCAAATCTGCTCAATAGAAGCGGCTAACGCAACAGATTCTTCTTTTAACTCTTGATGCAGAAGCATGGGGTTGGGTAAATACTTTTGAATGAAATTTGTATCAAAATCTCCACTTCTAAATGCAGGGTGCTGTAAAACAAATTTCCCGAAATCCAATGTAGTGTTTACACCAGAGATTTGGTACGCATCGATCGCTTTAACCATATCCAATATACAAGTGGCTCGGTCTGGACCCCAAACAACGAGCTTCGCTAACATTGGGTCATAATAAATCGGTATTTCCATTCCCTCTTCAAAGGCATCATCAATACGAATATTTAGACCTTGTGGTCTTCTGTATCTATTTAGCGTGCCTATATCAGGGGTAAAACCACTTCTAGCGTCCTCTGCGTATACGCGAACCTCAATTGCGTGTCCATTTATACTAAGTTGATCTTGACGCAAAGGAAGTTCTTCTCCTCTCGCAACGCGGATTTGCCACTCGACTAAATCAACACCAGATATTTTTTCCGTTACGGGATGTTCAACCTGCAGCCTTGTATTCATCTCTAAGAAATAAAAGTCTAAAGATGCATCTAATAAAAACTCAACAGTTCCAGCACCTGAATAATCACATGCTTTACATACGGCTAGTGCCGCGGCTCCCATTTCATTGCGCATTGCTTGAGTCAAAACTGCACTTGGCGCCTCCTCAATGACTTTTTGATGTCTACGCTGTACAGAACATTCGCGCTCAAATAAATGAACCATATTGCCATGATTGTCGGCAAAAACTTGGATTTCAATATGCCTTGGTTTGGTGACAAATTTTTCAATAAAAACTGCATCATTTGAGAATGAAGACATTGCCTCATTTTGAGCCATTTGCATCTGCTCTTCAAATTCATCCTCTCCTTCTACAAGCCGCATCCCTTTTCCTCCTCCTCCAGCGGAAGCTTTAATAAGCACAGGGTAACCAATTTCCTTAGCTATTTTTTTTGCTTGCTGAACATCCGTAATCGCCTCATCAACACCAGGAACAAGTGGCACTCCAAAATTCTTGACCGCCTGTTTTGCTTTGAGTTTATCACCCATGACCTCCATGGAGTCTGGAGAAGGCCCAATTAAGGTAACCCCTATTTTTTTTAATGACCTCGCAAATGCAGAATTTTCAGATAAAAAACCATAACCAGGATGAACGGCATCCACACCTAAATCTTTACATGCCTCAAGTATTCTATCTTGCCTAAGATAACTCTCTGAAGAAGGACTAGCTCCCAAATGCACAGACTCATCTGCCTCCTGAACGTGAGGTGCATCTCGATCTGCATCTGAAAAAACCGCAACACTTTTTATATTCATCTTTTTCAAGGTGCGAATTACTCTTCTTGCGATTTCACCTCTATTTGCAATAAGGACTTTTTTCATAAATTCTATTTTTTAGGAATCAATTGCTGTTAGTTTATTTATCTTTTTTCCAAGATACCTTCGTCTCGTTTTAGGTCTGAAAATATCAAAAAAGTATTGAATAAGCTTAAAATCATTAATATTCGTGAAATCTTCCTGATAACTCAGCCCTGCACCTTGCGTGTATGGCTTCTGTCCAGATTCATCTGTCCCTACATTATAAGGATCAGCTTCCCTGAAGGCTGTAGCCCTGAATGTACCCGATTCATTAATTAAATACTCAACAAACAAATCTCCTACTGGAATGTAACTCGACTCTGAACTATTTGATATAGAATCCTCTTCAAAACCAAAATTTCCTGAAACGATTAATCTGTCATTAAAAAACCTCCTAGATATGCCGAATTCTATTAGATCTAGACCTATCAAATCTTCATCAACAACTGAACTGAAATTAAGATCATATTCTTCACTGACGTCACCTAAAAGCGCATTCACCTGCGATTCTGCCAGGTCTTTGGCCGCGGATGCGTGAGCCTCAATAGAACTGTTCAGTGGCTGAAATGAACGCAGTAATAACAGAGAAAAAAACTGCCTACTCAATTCACTTTCTTCACTTACCACTTCATTAAGGAGCGCCTTGCCTGTTTCAGGAGCATTTACAGCCTTAATATCAAAACTAATTTGAGGTGCGAGAAGGGTTTCTTCAAGATTGAGATAACAATCAACCTTTTGATTTTTCATCTGTCTACTTTCTTGATCGGAAAGTACAAGTTCTGGCGCTAAATCCTTGAGAGAAACTTTAGGAATAGAAAACGAGGTTACAAGATCAATATCCGCATTATATGGATCACCAGTCCATGAAATCGTAGAACCTTTTTCAATGGCAAAATTTTGCTTAATTAGTCCCATTGCAAAATTGTAAGTACTACCCTCAGAAATAGTGTAGGTTCCATTTAGATCAATCTCATAGAATGGGTTGAGCTTCATATTTATGTTACCCGAACCATAAGCCTGAATCTGATCTCCACTTGAAGGGTCAAAAATAATATTTAGCCTAGAACTAGGGTCAAGATTAAAATTAAGGTCCAAATCCAACCCCGTAAAATCGAACTTTTTCTCAACTGCACCATCTAACTCAAGATTACTTCTAAAATTGACAAACTCAAAGTCCTCTTCAATATCTGAAGAGCCATACATAGGAAAATTCAATATTGTATTCTCCTGGGTTAATACATTTACAGTAATTGTCATGTTTTCACCATAACCAAAGATATTAGCACTTCCCCTACCATAAGCCTTTCCGAAGTATGAATCGCCATCCTTGTATTCGGTGTCCAAAATCAGAAACTGTTTTAACGGCTCAAATCCAAACGGGAATTCTTTTTGACGCTTAGTGATATCATCTTCAAAATTAAGCTGAATATCATAAGACCAATTCTGGAAATTGTCGTGAAATACCGAACCAATTACTGATCCAGTATTACCCTCCTTGTCCTTGAGAGGTATATTGTTTAGCGCAAAAAGTTCTTGCTGTACATCAATAACACCATCCAAATAATAATCAACACCAAGTAAAGCTACTTTTGCGTGAACATCATCCAAAGCTAAAGTACCCTCAAGAACAGGTTCATACCAGCGACCCGTAGCCCTCAATAAACCATCTAAGTCTCCGCTTATGTTAGTTATGACCTCTGGGTCTACCAATGCATTTAAAAATGCAACATCTGTATTGTCAAATTTAAGATCTAAATCTAAATCTTGTCGGGTAATAAAATAGGACCCCTTAATGTCGAATGTTTTTAGATTATCAACTTTTAATTCCCCCCTAATACCCAACGCATTTAATTCGTTATTCCAACCTGTTCTGAGCCAAACATCTCCAATTGATTCTTTCGCAACGTGAAATTCCTTTAAATTCAAATCTCCTATATAATGAAAGTTGTTGTAGGGGTTTGAAAATACCGACCAGCCAGACAATAAACCTTCAAGACTTCTTTCCAAACCAAGAATAGAACTTATTTCTGATACATCCACATTTCGGGTATAAACATAAAGTTGATCAAAGTCGTTTTCTGAAAGACATCCATTTATTTTAATATTTTGCTCCTCCCTACTTAACTCAAATTGTTCAATGTGAATATCCTCACTTGTAATTGAGATATCCGATTCATTTACGATTTCCCAACGAAATGACTCTAAAGAAAAGAAGGACGGCTTCAATAAAATTTCGACATGATCTTTATCGTGAATACTTGTTTCCCAGTCAATTTTAGAATACCTATCAGATACGGGATCCCACGAAAGTTGACTCTCAAGAACCCCTTGGGTACCGAAAGTGTAAAACTCAATTAAATTAAACCTTAAGGAATCTTTGTAAGAAATAAAATCAACCAAATAATCGGCAAAAATGCTGTCATTGTGTAACTGTTGCTCCCCAAATAATCCGTCAATTCGAACGTCGCCAAATAATAGGCTTGAAATTTCTACATCCAAATCAAGGTCATGTGAATAGGCGTTATACCTACCAGAAATCAGCGAAGCTGAATCCAAATGCACACCAGAAGTGAAAAAGTTTAATAAACTATCTACGGACTTACTCTTAATAAAGAACTCAACCAAGTGATTGTCTCGTAATTCATCTTCGCGACCTTTTTTCTTGGTGCCGACTTTTAGCGATGGAAAAATAACTGCCAGATCGGAATAAAAATTCTCAAATAATGGTCCCCAAGAAAACGTACCATCAATGCCAGCATCAAAAAACTCACTTTGAAGTTGGTAATCGTAATGACCCTTTTCAGCGTCAATATTTAGACTTATCGCGTCAGTAACAAGTGTATCAACTCCTCGAGAATATTGCAGCCTATCAGCATGAACAACCCCTCCCCATTCGAGGTCCTTCTGTCCTGCCAAGTCAAAATTAAGATCAGAAACAATATATGAACTATCATTGGTTAAATTCAATGCATCTAAATTTATTCCACTAATATGAATGGCACCGTTGTAATTATGACTTTTTAAACCTATTGATGCATGAGCGTTCAAGTTCACATTTGCATCTTCAATACGCATCTTAAAATCTAATTTATCATTTTTAAGAAAAATACTATCTAAATAAACTTGTGATATCGGATAACCATTTAAATCGAATTTGCTTAACTTACTATTATTCATAGCCATTGTAAAATCGCCTTTAGTATTCATCGCAAAAGTGGGAAATATAACACCGCTAAAATCTCCGAATAGTTCCTCTTGTATATAAGAGCCTAGATCAAAATCATTTACGACAATTGGTCGCACTGAAGCCACCGGGGAACGAAAGGTATAACCTTCCTCATTCAAATTAAGCACGTAAGAATCTGGCATGCTGATAGTCCCAAACCCCGTTTGCAATGAGCCAAAAGAAACATTAAGTTTATCCAAACCACCAGCAATGTCAAGATCTGAAAAGGATGCAAATCGATGTGGCATAAAAAAATCAAGATTAAGAGATGCTGAACCATCTGGAAGCTTAAGTGCATCTAATTCTGAAAAATCAACATAAGCATTTCGGATCAGTTGATTGTATGTCGTCTCTGTTCTAGAAGATAAATCTGGTAATTCAAAATCACCTTCGATAAATGTACTTTTTCCAAAGCCAATTTTAGTATTAGAAAGTTGGAGCGTGGCAACTGTGTTTTTTACTATTGCTTCCACATCAAAAACCGCATCCATGCCTCTGAGTCGCGGTACAAACAAGGCTAATTCCTCTAGTGAAATCCTAGATGGATTAAGTTTAACATTCATGTTTACTTCTGACGAAAAGTGCTCAAAGGATGACCAATCATTAAAATTAAAATCAAATTTAGAGCATGAAAAGTTTGACTTTTCAGTAACTAACTCTAGAGCGGCAAGATGAATGTTTTGATTCGAAACCTCTGCACTACACCGCATAAGCCTCAATCCTAAACCAGATCTTTCATCAAAAACAAGATTATCAATTTGTGCAGTGATACTAGAGCCTGACAACTCAAAATCCTCGATTTCAACCCCAAGATTAGAAAGTTCTAAATGATTAAAATCAACTCCTTTTTCTAAAGGTTGGACTCTAAAATCATCATACGTAAACAAAAGGTCTGAAAACAAAAGTTCATTTATAAATAATTTACTTTCTGCAGCATTCTCCTTTTCTGATGAACCAAAATAATCAATTATAAATTGAAAGTTATAGACTCCATCACTTTGGTCTCTGCTGATATGCATTGCTCCTTGGTTTAAGGTTATAGATGAAAACACAAGATCACTATTGAATAATGACTGTTGGTCAATCTCAATATTTAGCTCATTAACGAAAAGAATAGGTTTATCCATAGGATCAATGACAGAGACTTCTTTTAAATAAACCCGATCAAAAAAAACAATTTCAATAGCGCCTATAGAAATTTCAGCATTCATCTCAGTAGAAAGGAAATTTGTTGCTTTTTCACCCAAGAAGGTCTGAACATTTGGCATTCGAATAGCAAAAACGAATACAATGAACGTAATTAGTATCCACTCCGCGGATATACTAACACTACGACCTAATATTTTCAGTAACTTTGACATCCTAAGTGTAATACAAAAATAACAATCTTTTGAGTGGAAAGCATACAACTATTTTAGGTATTGAATCCTCCTGCGACGATACATCTGCAGCTGTTCTTTGTGGCTCCAAAATTGTTTCTAATTGTGTATCTACGCAAAAAATACACCAAAAATACGGTGGCGTAGTTCCAGAGTTGGCGAGCAGAGCCCACCAAGAGCTTATTGTTCCTGTGATTTCTGAAGCATTAGAGATAGCGGGCATGAATCTTGACGAAATAGACGCGATAGCTTGTACTCGAGGTCCAGGATTAATGGGTAGTCTTGTTGTTGGACTATCATTTGCAAAAGCATTAGCCCTCGCCATAAATAAGCCATTAATAGATGTTAATCACATGAAAGCTCATGTTTTAGCACACTTTATCGAGGACGACAACAAACAAATGCCGAATTTCCCATTCTTGTGTTTAACAGTATCTGGAGGCCATACTCAAATTGTAGAGGTGAAAGCTGACAATGACATGAAAGTTATTGGAACAACAATAGACGATGCTGCGGGGGAAGCTTTTGACAAAGCGGCAAAAATGATTGGGATAGATTATCCTGGTGGACCTGAACTTGATAGACTTGCAGAAGATGGGGATCCAAATAAATTTTCATTTGCTAAACCCAATATAAAAGAACTTGACTTTAGTTTTAGTGGTTTAAAAACTTCCATACTCTACAAGATACGAGACCTTTCTAAAAACGAACCTGATTTTGTCATTTCAAACAAGTTAGACCTTTGTGCTTCAATACGAAAAAGTATTGTGGATATTTTAATGGCAAAAATTCTAAAGGCCTCAAAACATAAAAAAATAAAACGTATTGCGATTGCAGGCGGTGTTTCAGCAAACAAAGAACTCCGAAGAAGACTTATTGCCCTCGAAGATGAAGGATATAGCGTACATATCCCGAAATTCGAATACTGTACAGACAATGCTGCGATGGTAGCCATTGCAGGAAAATTTCGCTTTGAACGCGGTGATTTCGCATCTCAGGCTATTGCGGCGGAACCACGCCTAAAATGGTAAGCCCCAAAGAGGCTGTTAATTATTAAAATATTAGTCGTAATTTGAATCACTCAATCTCTCTTATGACACAAATTATAACGATTACTAAGGAACAAATAAGCAGCCTTCAATTTACAGATACAATCCAAGTGAAGCAGCACCCAGATCTGAATCAACAATTACACAAGGCTCTTAGACTAGGAAACACACACAAAAGAAAGGTGAATATCATCTTTCAAGATGATGAAGGCATGAAGACCGTAGACACCACGCTGTGGGCTTATGGCTCCAAATATGTCTGTTTTAAAGGCGGTGTTTGGATTCCAAAAAATAGACTTATTGAAATTGAATTTTAAAATGAAATCATATTTATTATTGGGCTTTTTTTTTCTTGTACAAATCACTTTTAGTCAAGGTGAAGTAAATTGGAGCATAAAGGCGCATGAGGGCGAGAAAAACAGGCAAAGCATAGAGATTTTTGCAAATATTCAGCCTGATTGGCATCTCTATTCTTCGGAGACTCCTAAAAATGCAGGCCCCATTCCTATTTCGGTACAGGTCAATAAAAATAAATTAATCCGTGTTAAAAGTGACTTTATTGAAAAATCCAAGGCGATAAAAAAATTTGATGCCAATTTTGACTCTGATGTTTTTATATTTGAAGACGAATTCCATGGGGAGTTTAAAGTCAAAGTGAAAAAAGAAACGTTTTTATCCGTAACAGTTACTTATATGGTTTGTAATGAGATAATGTGTTTACCGCCCGTTGACGAAATTCTTCTCATTAAATTAAATGCAAAATGAATAAGTTATTATCCTTCGCGCTACTCGCTATTATTTCAATTTCAAACGGAATTATATTTTCACAAATTGAATTACCTGATGACAAAGTAAAAGCCACGATTAGCCTGAATCAAGATGACTGTAGTCTCGAAGTTGCGGTGGATGTGGATATCGTCGAAGGCTGGCATATCAATTCGTATTGGCTTCCTGAAGGATCTTTTTCAATCCCTACAAATATCAATATTGAGAAAAGTAAAAATTATAAAATTCAGGCTGGTGTTATTGAACCCCCCCCCATCCTGGAATTTGATGAAATGGCGGATGAAATGATGAGTTATCACCATCATAAATTTAAACTAAAAAAGAAGTTAACTTCAAAAGGCAAAAAAGACTACTTACTCAAAGGAACTTTTTCATTTCAAACCTGTAATGATGTCAAATGTCTCCCAGAATTTGAACAACCTTTTGAACTAAAAGTCAAAGCCTGTGGTCCAAAACTAGAGTTAAAAGAAGAGCAAAAACCTGTTGATAAACCAGAAGTTACGGAAGAATCTCAAACCACTGATACTACGAGAGAAGGACCTCAGTTAGATGTGATTGACGACGCTAAAAAGGAAGTAAAGGAAAATCAAACAAGTTCTCAAAATGAAGAAGAATCAAAATCGTTTTGGTTAATATTTATTATATCCTTTTTAAGCGGTTTTGCGGCACTACTAACACCTTGCGTTTTCCCTATGATACCAATGACAGTTAGTTTTTTCACAAAGCAAAGCAAGTCTAAAGCCCAAGGGATTCGAAATGCAATAATATACGGCCTTTCAATTATCCTCATCTATGTTTTACTTGGTACTTTGGTAACAAGTATATTTGGCTACGATGCGTTAAATGCCCTATCTACAAACGTAACTTTTAATTTAATCTTCTTCTTACTACTCATTGTATTTGCGTTTTCATTTATGGGCGCATTTGAAATCAGATTGCCAAGTTCATGGTTGAATAAGGCGGATGAGGCTTCTGATAAAGGAGGTATTATAGGTATCTTTTTCATGGCACTTGCGCTCGCACTTGTTTCATTTTCTTGCACAGGCCCCATAGTTGGAACCCTTTTGGTTGAGTCTGCCACAATTGGTGGAGTAGCACCTTTTGTTGGAATGTTTGGCTTTTCTCTTGCGCTGGCACTACCATTCGGGCTTTTTGCAGCTTTTCCAGGGTGGATGAATTCACTGCCTAAATCAGGTGGCTGGTTAAATACAGTTAAAGTTGTCCTAGGATTCTTAGAGTTTGCATTTGCATTTAAATTCTTATCAAATGCCGATCTTGTTGTGGATGCACATCTATTAGAGAGAGAATTATTCATTGCTATTTGGATTGGCGTTTTCTTAGCACTAACGCTTTACCTCTTCGGTTTTATTCGCATGCCACACGATAGCCCGGTTGAATATTTATCCGTCGGCAGAACCATGTTGGGACTTTCATCATTGATTTTTGTGATTTATCTTCTTCCAGGAATGTGGGGGGCTCCATTGAATCTGATTAGTGGTTTTCCACCACCAATAACATACAGTGAATCACCACAAGGTTTTGGTGGCGGCGGCATGGGTGCTCCGGCTCATATTGAAGGTGAAGAAACGCATCCTGGACCACACAACTTGCCTTTATTCCATGACTATGATAAAGCGCTAGCCTATGCGAAAAAAGTAGGAAAGCCACTCTTTATTGATTTCACGGGGAAAGCATGTGTGAACTGCCGAAAAATGGAAGGTAACGTTTGGGGAAAGCCTGGTGTTATAGATATCCTAAGGAATAAAGTTGTAATCGTTTCTCTTTACGTAGATGATAAAACTGAACTTCCCAAAGCAGAACATAAAACAGTTGAATACGCGCCAGGAAAATTTAAAAACATCACAGAAGTTGGAGAAAAGTGGTCTTATTTTCAAGCAAGTAAGTACAAGAAAAACACCCAACCATACTACATAATGATTGGCCCCAAGGGTGAAGATTTGAGTAATGGGGGTGCTGATTATGAACACCATGGTTCAACCAAACTATTCAAAAATTGGCTCGACGAGGGAATGAAGGCTTACGAAAAAGCAAATTCAAATAAATAACCGTTAAAGACCTACATGAAGCTTTGTATTGCTGAGAAACCAAGTGTTGCAAAAGATTTAGCCAATATACTTGGTGCTAATGCGCGCCACGATGGCTACTTTGAAGGCAATGGTTATCTCGTTTCATGGACCTTTGGTCACTTATGTACACTTAAAGAACCACAAGATTACAAAGACCATTGGAAGTATTGGAAAATTGAAGACCTACCTATTTTTCCTGAACGGTTTGGAATAAAGATTAAAGAAAACCAAGGCGTACAAAAACAATTCGAACTTATCACCAAACTGATTACAAAGGCAACAGAAGTAATCAACTGTGGGGATGCAGGACAAGAAGGAGAGGTTATACAAAGATGGGTCCTAATTAAAGCCAATTGCCAAGTACCGGTTAAAAGGCTCTGGATTTCTTCACTAACAGAGGAAGCGATTAAAGAGGGTTTCAAAAAGCTACAAGACGCTTCTAAATACGATAACCTGTTTGCTGCTGGAAATTCAAGAGCGATTGGTGACTGGATTCTTGGAATTAATGGGACACGTTTATACACCAAGAAGTTTGGTAAAAATAAAACAACATTATCTGTAGGGCGCGTACAAACCCCGACCCTCGCGATGATTGTGAACAGACAACATGAAATTAAAAACTTCAAAGTCGAATATTTCTGGGAACTCAAAACGAAATATAGGGAGACAGAGTTTTTGTGCCAAATAGCAAGACTAAAAAGTAAAAATCGTGCAGAAGAAGGCATTTCATATCTTAAAGATAAACCGTTTGAGATCGTATCCTATGAGCAAAAAGAAGGTAAAGAAAACAATCCTAGACTTTATGATCTTACCTCAGTTCAGGTCGAGGCAAATAAAAAATATGGCTACACGGCAGATGAGACCTTAAAAACTGTCCAAAGTTTATATGAAAAAAAACTTGTAACCTACCCCCGTGTCGATACGACATACTTATCAGAGGATTTACACCCTAAAGTACCACAGATTCTAAAAAACTTGACGCAATATGCAAGTTTAATCGCGCCAATTTTAAAAAAGCCCGTAGCCAAAAGCAAAACAATTTTTAATGATAAAAAAATAACAGACCACCATGCTATAATACCTACGGGAGTTAATGGACAGGGACTTAGCGGCTATGAGGAGAAAATATATGACCTCATATCTAAACGTTTTATAGCCGTATTTTATCCCCCATGTAAGGTCTCCAATACCACTGTCATTGGAAAAGTTGAAAAGCTCGAATTTAAAACTTCTGGAAAACAAATCATTTCCCTAGGATGGAGAGCTGTTTATAAGGAGGATTCAAAAACAGAAAGTACCGAGAATTCAAAAAAGAAACCTGAGACTAAAGAGGTGGTGCTTCCCAATTTCGAAAAAGGAGAATCAGGACCACACGAGCCAATTATACACGAGGGTAAAACGAGTCCGCCGAAATACTTCACAGAAGCTACTCTTTTAAGAAGTATGGAAACCGCCGGAAAGTTTGTTGAAAATGACGAGATGCGGGATTTAATGAAAGAAAATGGTATTGGTAGACCCTCGACAAGAGCGAATATAATAGAAACCTTATTTCGAAGAAATTACATTGAACGAAAAAAGAAAAACATTCATGCAACAGATCTCGGCATGGCTCTGATTGGTACAATTAAAAGCGATCTATTGAAAAGTCCCGAGCTTACCGGACAGTGGGAAAATAAATTACGACAAATAGAGAAAGGTACACTGAGTCCATCTGACTTTAGGCAAGAACTCTTTCAAATGATAAGAAAACTAACGGACGAAGTGATTTTTAATTAAAGTGGCGCGTAATGGTATTGCCAATTGCTTCCTGATAGATCCTGAAGTACCAAAACTTTTCTACTCAAAGAAATGACTTGAAGTATTCTTTGTGGATAGGTCTTTTGTACAATTAACTGCTTATTCATTTTTCCATTTAATGCATAAGCCCATGTCCATTCTATGCTAACTGTATCACGGGTTGTCTGATTTACGTCTCCCATTAAAGAAGGATCGTCAGAAATCCTAATACATGTTGAATCTGAACCAT
>JAQXCN010000001.1 GCA_029251865.1 Crocinitomicaceae bacterium
TCCCATTTTTTGCGCCATGTGAACGGTCTTCCGCACGTGGCGCAAACTTTTTCGGGCAGGTGTTGTTTCTTATGCATAACTGTAAAACGATTGCACACATTGAAAGGTTCTGCCGTAGTGAAAAAACTTACCGAAAGAGAAGTAGATCGTATAGTCGAAATGGCTTGGGAAGATCGAACACCTTTTGATGCTATTACTGCCCAATTTGGTATTTCAGAAGCTGAAACCATCGCACTCATGCGCAACCAGATGAAGCCAAAAAGCTGGCGCCTGTGGCGCGCTAGGGTTCAAGGGAGAGGAACGAAGCATATTGCAAAACGAGACTTTGAATTAGGCCGCCACAAGTGTAGTCGTCAACGCGCGATTTCGTTTAATAAGATTTCTAAGCGGTAGAATTGATATTGAAGCCCAGTAAAATCAACAATTGACCTCGTTTACTCATTGTTGGTAAGCAGTTGACTCAAATGCTTTTTTCTCATGAAAAAATGACCTATTTTCGATGTTCAACTCGACGATTATGATGTTTAAACGTTTTCTAGCCATTGCAATGCTTTCCTTGATATCCTTTCAGGGGTATGCCACACACCTTTTAGGTGGCGAAATTGTATGGAAGTGTAAACCAAATGGCAAGTATCAGTTTACTTTGACACTCTACCGAGAATGTGGCAGCCCTGTTCAAATTTCAACTAATCCACAGACTCTCGTAAATAATACGGGGACGTTAATATCGTGTGCATACATAGGCACTGACAATGTCGTTCCTACATGTTACACTGGTGCTGAACCATGTCAGGCCGGAGCAGGTTTGAGTGGACTAGGGCGCATGCAAAAATACACTTTTCGAAGTGGGGATATTGTATTAGCAGGAACCCCACCACCAGCAGGTTGGACTTTTTCTTGGTCTAATTGCTGTCGTCCGCAGAGCGTTGATAATATTGTTAATGCGGGTAGTAAAGCATATTATTTACGAGCTACAATGTATCCCTATACTCCACCTGGTTCTACTAGCCCGTTATCAGGTGGTACAACTGCAAACCCCACATGCTATGATAGTTCTCCAAATTTCTTAGAGGACCCGCAAGTAGTGGCATGCTCAAGTCAAGATGTAGTTTACAATAACCTTGGCTATGATCCCGACCTAGATTCCTTATATTACATCTGGGCAGATCCGTTAATAGCAGCAGCTACAAGTGCACCATGGGAGACAGGGTATAGTACTACATCTCAATTACCCAGTATCAGCCCTTCTACTGCAGCAATATTAGATAATAACATTGGGACAATTACTTTTAACTCCGCGGAAAATGGATCCTTTGCTACTTGCCTTGGAATTGAAGCTTGGAGGTGTAACCAAAAAGTTGGTGAAATCTTTAGAGATATTCCTGTGGTAGTACGTTCTTGTTTACCACCAAGCGGAGCACTTTGTGCAGCCTCATATAATCCAATTCCTCCTGAATTAAATTTTACAACGGATTCTAGTCTGGCAGCACCAACAGTGTTAAGCCCGGTTACAAATATTGCGGGAGATACCGTCGCTTATCAAACAGAGGGCTTCCCAGGGGATACAATACGATTTACAATGAGGGCTGTTGATCCTTGGGTGCACCCAAATTGTACGCCTCAAAAAATCTCTATGGAAGCAAGAGGCGGTAATTTGAGTTCCGCCGCCAATTACGGCAACGCCAGCATTTGTCTTTTTAATCCCCCATGTGCAACTATTGTCCCAACTGGAACATCCACTTCGCTATCAAATGTATCAGGAACATTAGATGCTAAATTTAACTGGTACTTAGAATGTAATCACCTCTTTTATCAAGAGTACATTTGTGGCAGCTTAAAATCTGACTACGAATTTTATTTTAAAATTACAGATGACCAATGTCCCGTACCTCTAACCTCTTATGCAAAATTACTTGTTAAAGTCAAAAACTACATGCCTGGCATACCAAACATCGACAACACTTGTATTCAGCAGGATGATAATGGTGTGACTTTTGACTGGGTTAATAATCCTGATACAGGCTTTAATTGGGACTTTTATGTCATTAATCACATCGATACATTGGGAAATACCTC
>JAQXCN010000008.1 GCA_029251865.1 Crocinitomicaceae bacterium
ATAATTTTTGTTAATAGCGCTTTTTAAATTAAATTTAGTTGTTAAATTTGCACCGAAATTAAATACTAATTCCAATCATTGACCCATAGTGTAACTGGCAACACGTCTGTTTTTGGTACAGAAGAGTCTAGGTTCGAGCCCTAGTGGGTCAACAGTTATAAAGAGTGAATGTTAGCGCATTCACTCTTTTTATTTTACAACAAATTATGAGCGAAACAGAAAAAAAACATCGTGAAATTGATGCACTAGGCGAATTTGGTTTAATTGAAACTTTGACGAAGGATGCGATTCTTAAAAACCCATCAAGCTTAAAAGGTGTCGGTGATGATGCTGCTGAAATCGAGATTTCAGCGAAGGAATCCATGCTGCTTTCGACAGACATGCTTATAGAGGGTGTACATTTTAATCTTTCTTATGTTCCTTTGAAGTCCTTGGGTTTTAAAGCAGTATCCGTAAATGTCTCTGATGTTTTGGCTATGAATGCAAAACCAGAGCAAATAACGATTTCATTAGGCATTTCAAGTAAGTTTCCAGTTGAAGCATTGGAAGAGTTATACAAGGGAATTCATGCCGCTTGTGAGTTTTACAATGTTGATTTAGTGGGTGGAGATACTACCTCATCGTCATCAGGCCTTGTGCTATCTGTTACTGTTACTGGTCGCGCAGCAAAGGACAGAATTTGTTACCGAAATGGAGCTAAAGAAAATGATTTAATTGTAGTTACTGGGGATTTAGGCACCTCTTATTTAGGGTTGCAGATTCTTGAGCGAGAAAAAGGGGTGTTTTTAGAAAACCCGGACATACAGCCAAAACTGGAGGGTTATGATGATTTGATTAAGAAACAAATTCAGCCGATAGCGCGCCAAGATATTATTGAAATATTTGAAAAAATCGACTTGGTTCCGAGTGCCATGATAGATATCTCAGACGGATTAGCCTCAGAAGCGCTTCATATTGCAAAAGCGAGCGAATGTTCTGTTTCAATATACTCCGAAAAACTTCCAATTACTGAAAAGGTGATATTGACTGCGGACGAACTTAATTTAGACCCATACATGTGTGCTATGAATGGCGGCGAGGATTACGAATTATTATTTACAGTTGCTCAGAAGGATTACGAAAAAATCAAAAACCATCCAAGTTTTACTGTTATTGGTTTTGTTACTGATAAATCACAGGATAGTTTGTTGATTGATAAGAACAATAGTGCCGTACGAATTGCTGCACAGGGATGGAAACATTTCTAGTCTATTCTCGGGAGTTGAATGAGGTCTTGATGAATGATACAGATCACAAATTCTCCGAAGATTTTCCGTTTTATTTTTTCAGCCTCTAAACGCGTTCTGAAGTCACCAACTTTGAGATTAAAATGCGGTGCTTCGAATTCAACATAGGTGTCAATCATAGGGTAAAGTTTCAAAAAACGATCTCGAGCTTCGTCAATAACGCGCTTGTCAGAGTCAAAGCAAATCTGAAGACGATAACCTTGAATTTCGTCAATACTATTTTCAAGCGCAACTAAATCGTCAACTCTTGAATCAATGATGACCTCAACGCTACCGTTTTCAATCTTGGTTTGTGCGATAGTTACGTTTGCACAGAAAAGAAGAAACAGAATTATACTTGTAGTTTTTTGTATCATATACACCGATTACTTAACAGTTTATACGAATTTACTGAAAATAGTTACAAACATCAATTTTCTTATTTAGAATGATTTTAAATTAATATTAATGGGAGTCTTTTTGTCATAAAAGTGTCATGTAAACAATGAAACTTCATAATTTTGCATCGTTAAAATGTGTTAATGCCGAATTGTTATTAACCTATATTTAGTTTACTTTTCATGAAAATAACTAACATTCAGAAAGTTACAGAGTTGGGTAGGGGCCTTAAAGCCTTAGTACTCATTTCCTTTCTAGCCCTAGCCCCATCGTATTTTTCTCAAGGAGAAGGCCTTTTTAAGGCGAAATGCGCAACATGTCACGCTGTATTCAAAAATGGAACAGGACCAAAACTTTATGAAGCCCGACAAAGATGGGACGATGCAGGTGAAGGTGATTTGATCTATGAATGGGTGCGAAATAACGGCGCTTTAAGAGCGAGTGGTAAGTCTCAAAGAGCGAATGAAATATTCCAAGAATACAAGGGAAGTGTAATGTCAATCTTTGCAGATCTAACGGATGATCAAATCACTTCAATTTTTGATTGGGTAGATGCACAAGACCCAAATGCGCAGGCTGCTGGAGCAGGAGTTCAAGCATCCGCTGCAAATGGTGTTGAGATGGAGGAAGACAAAGGTCTGCCTTGGTTGTGGATCATATTGGGAGTAATGTTTATTATTATCATAATGGCCGTTGGTGGCGTTAGACGTCAATTGAAAATTGCAACGAAAGAAAGTGAAGAGGGACAAGAAGGTCTTACTTACGTTGAAGAATTTAAAACTTGGGCTTGGAAATATAGATTGTATGTTGGTCTTGTAAGTCTAGTAGTTGTGCTTTCACTATTAGTTGGGTTCTTTCAAACCCTCTATGGCGTGAATTTGATGGAAGAATATCAACCTTCTCAACCAATTGCGTTTCCGCATGATGTCCATGCAGGCGTCAATGGAATAGATTGTAAATATTGTCACAATTCAGTTACAAAATCAAAATCAGCAGGACTACCTACTGTCAATGTTTGTATGAACTGTCACAAGAAAATTAATGGTGAAGGAAAGGAATATCAAGGAGAAATAAATAAAATATACGCAGCGGCAGGATGGGATCCAACGAAAGGTCCATCGGGTGAATATACAAACGAAATATCTCCAATTGTTTGGAATAAAGTGCACAACCTCCCTGACCATGTTTATTTCAACCACTCACAACACGTTGTTGTTGGAGGATTGGATTGTAAGCAGTGTCATGGCGACATGGCAAAGCTCAAAGAAACCGCGAAAGTGCAACCGAGAGCAGCTTTAAATAAAATTCAAGAGAACATTGATAGTAAAATAGAATTCGATAGAGCGACGCTAACGATGGGCTGGTGTATTCAATGCCACGAACAATCAGGGATTTCTATTACGGATGGTAAGAATAATTACTATACAGAAATACATGACCGCCTCAAGAAAAATGATTACGACTTATTGAACGCTTATAATGAAGATGGACGTGTTTCTGTGAAAGAGTTAGGTGGATGGGAATGTTCAAAATGTCATTATTAAAACGAATTTACTACTGAAAGAATACGGTATGGCAAGTAAAAATAAATATTGGAAGGGAATGGACGAGCTGCAGGAAACGCAGTCTTTTCAAGCATCCAAATCGGTTGAATTCCCAGAGCAAAATAACCTAGAAAGTATTTTAGCTGATGATGAATTGAACGAAGCTTCGACAGGACGAAGAGACTTTCTGAAGTTTCTCGGTTTTTCTGTTGCAGCTGCTACTGTTGCAGCTTGTGAGGCACCGGTTATTAAGGCAGTTCCTTATGTAATGAAGCCTGAAAACGTAATCCCGGGAATGCCAACTTGGTATGCTTCGACTTATTATGATGGAAGTTCATACGCAAGTATTTTGGTGAAAACTAGAGAAGCGCGACCTATTTTTATTAAAGGAAATAAAGACTTCGGTATTACGAATGGCTCCGTAACCCCTCAGGTTATCGCCTCTGTATTGGGTTTATATGACAGTGAAAGACTCCAAAGCCCATTAAAATCAGGAAAAGCGACAAAATGGTCAACTTTAGATAAAGAGGTTAAGTCGTCATTAAAAACTGCAAAAAATGTAGTTTTGATATCAAATACGGTTATCAGCCCTTCGGTTCTTTCATCTATTGATTCCATGGCGGCTTCCATTGATGGTGACTTTGATCACATACAATATGATCCAATTTCCTATTCAGCAATTAGACGCGCCAATGAGTTGAACTATGGCAAGTCAATGATTGCAAGCTATGATTTCTCAAAAGCGAAAACGATTGTATCGGTAGGTGCAGACTTTCTGAGTACATGGTTAATGCCTACGGAGTTTGCTAGCCAATATGGTGAAACAAGAAATCCAGATGCAGCTTGGATGTCAAAGCACTTTCAGTTTGAATCCGTCATGAGCGTTACAGGTTCAAATGCTGATTATAGAGCAATGACAAAGCCATCTGAAGAAGAAGCGGTTTTAAACTATATTCTGTCCAAATTAAATGGAACTTCATCGCCGTTGACAAAAGCGCTAAAGACAACAGCGGATTTGGCAATAACGGCATTGAAAAGCTCCGGAAAGGAATCTTTAGTTGTTTGCGGATCGAATAATACCGGTCTCCAACAATTAGTGAATGAAATCAATAATAAACTAGACGTAAATGGTACAACCATTGATTTGTATAACGAACTCAATCTTTTTAAATCTGAGGATGGTAAAATGCTTGACCTTGTTGACGCGATGTCAAAGGGGAAGGCTCCAGACGTTGTTTTAGTTTACAATTCGAACCCTGTATACTCGCTTCCTAATGGTTTAGAGTTTGCAAAAGGTTTGAAGGCGGTTAAGACCACTGTCTCTATGAATGCTCATGCAGATGAAACAGGTGTGTTGTGTAAATATGCAGCTCCAGTCCACCATGCTCTAGAGTCTTGGATGGATTTCCGTCCAAAAACGAAGCATTACGCTTTGGCTCAACCAATGATTACACCAATTCACAATACGGCATCTGTAATTGAATCCTTTTTAGTTTGGTCTGGCACTACACTGAGACCAGGAAAAAGCTCAACAGTGGCCTATGATAAGGTTAAAGAAACATTTTCTGAATTAAGTAGTGGCGACTTTGATTTAGCTGTACACAACAGTTGTACGGATATTGCTCCTTCCACAATCGAGGAAACCTTGGTTTTTAACAATGCAGCAATTTCTAAAACTCCTGGATTTAACAAAGGCCTCGAGATTGTAGCATACCAAAAGACGGCAATTCGTTCTGGGGAATTCTCAAACAACCCTTGGTTACATGAACTTCCCGATCCGATAACCAAAGCAACGTGGGATAACTACATAACGATGAATCCTGTTGAAATGTCTAAAGCTGGTTATGCAACGACATTTGATCAAGAAAATGGTCTATCGATGGCTTCTATAACTTCAAATGGTATCAAATACAAACTGCCTGTATACCCATCCCCAGGTCAAGCTTTGGGTACAGTTGGAGTTGCACTTGGATATGGCCGAGGAGGTAATGGAGAAAAAATAGGTAAAGCAGCATATCAAACCAAAGAATACGGTGGGCATGTTACAGACGCAAAAGGGAATCCAAAACCTATTGGAGAAAATGCTTTTAAGTTATTGACAGCGGTATCTAGAGAATTAAGTTATGCCAACTCTGCTAAAATCACAAAGGTGGAAGGAGAGTACATTATAGCAGCAACTCAAATTCATCATACTGTAATGGGTAGACATTCAATTGTTAGAGAGACAACAAAAGGAATATATGATGCAAAAGGAAAAGAATCGTACAACCCAGCACATACATTACAGACTTTAGATGCGGATGCAAATCATGTTGAAAAGCCAGTTGGAGAGTTTGACTTATGGGATGCTCATCCTGTTGAGAATATTGGTCACAGATGGGGGATGACAATTGACCTTTCATCCTGTATTGGATGTTCGAATTGTCTTGTTGCTTGTCAATCAGAAAATAATGTTCCGGTTGTAGGTAAGGATGAAGTAAGACGAGGTCGCGAAATGCATTGGTTAAGAATTGACCGTTATTTCGCAAGTGATCAAGAAGCTGCAGTAGGAACAAGGAAGGATAAAGATACCTTCTCATACAGCGAGGCAGAAATAGCTGCACTAAATCCAAAGGTCGTTCATATGCCAATGATGTGTCAGCATTGTAATCATGCACCGTGTGAAACAGTTTGCCCAGTTGCTGCAACAACGCACAGTAACGAAGGGTTGAATCAAATGACATATAACAGATGTATCGGTACAAGATATTGTGCGAACAACTGTCCTTACAAAGTGAGACGATTTAATTGGTTCAATTACCCAGCTTATAAGAAATTCACAGAGATTAACCCAGCACAAGATGACCTAGGCCGAATGGTACTCAATCCAGATGTTACTGTTAGAACACGGGGTGTCATGGAGAAGTGTTCTTTCTGTGTACAAAGAATTCAGTCCACTAAACTTGAGGCGAAGAAGGATGGCGTACCTGTTGCTGATGGTAAATTTGCGACAGCATGTTCAGATGTTTGTCCTACAAACGCAATCGTTGTTGGTGACTGGAACGATATCGAGTCTAAAGTAAGAAAGAGCTCTGAAGATAAAAGATCGTATCAAGCACTAGAAGAAGTTGGTGTAAAACCCAACGTATGGTATAAAGTTAAGGTTCGTAATGAAGAAAATGATTTACTCGCAAAGTTGCAAGTAGAAAAAAAGGCTCATCACTAATCAAATTGTAAATAACACTAAGAACTAGCGTATGCAAAAGGAAGCTGCAATAAGAGAACCCCTCATACTTGGTCACAAGTCGTATCATGATATCACTGAGGACGTATGTCGACCAATAGAAGATAAAGCACCTAAAATGTGGTATATCTTATTCGGTATAGCATTGGTTATTGGATTATATGGGATCGGTTGTATTCTATACTTGCTTGGAACAGGTGTTGGTGTTTGGGGATTGAATAAGACTATTGGATGGGCTTGGGATATTACAAACTTCGTTTGGTGGGTTGGAATTGGTCACGCAGGGACCTTGATTTCGGCAGTACTTCTTCTGTTCAGACAGAAATGGCGTATGGCAATTAACAGATCTGCTGAGGCAATGACGATTTTTGCTGTATTTATGGCTGGATTGTTTCCACTGATACACATGGGTAGATTATGGGTAGGTTATTGGGTAATGCCAATTCCAAATCAATTTGGTTCATTGTGGGTGAATTTTAATTCACCGCTTTTATGGGATGTCTTTGCAATTTCGACTTATTTATCTGTATCCGTTGTGTTTTGGTATATTGGTTTAATTCCTGATTTTGCAACGATACGTGATCGTGCAAGAAAGCCAATTTCGAAAAAAATGTATTCAATATTAGCTTTCGGTTGGTCTGGAAGAGCAAAACACTGGAATCGTTTTGAATTGGTTTCATTAGTCCTCGCAGGATTAGCTACGCCGTTAGTATTTTCTGTTCACTCTATTGTATCTTTTGACTTCGCTACGTCAGTGATTCCTGGATGGCACACAACAATCTTTCCACCATATTTTGTGGCAGGGGCTGTTTTCTCTGGCTTTGCTATGGTTCAGACCTTACTTCTTATTATGCGTAAGGCCATGAATCTAGAGGCATATATCCACACAAAACACGTTGAATATATGAATATTGTAATTATGGTAACGGGATCTATAGTAGGTACGGCATACATTACAGAACTATTTATTTCTTGGTATTCAGGAGTAGAATATGAAGCATATGCGTTTATAAACAGGGCTACTGGTCCATATTGGTGGGCTTATGCGGCAATGATGACGTGTAATGTTGTTTCTCCGCAGTTAATGTGGTTTAGAAAACTTCGTAGAAGTCTGCTTTTCACCTTCTTTATCTCAATTGTTGTGAATATTGGAATGTGGTTTGAACGTTACGTGATTATCGTAACCTCCTTGCACAGAGATTACCTTCCGTCATCTTGGAGTATGCATTACCCAAGTCCAATTGATATCGGAGTATATATTGGTACAATCGGTTTGTTTTTCGTGTTCTTTTTATTGTTTGCAAGATTCTTTCCTGTATTGGCATTAAATGAGATTAAATCAATATTGAAAGGTTCAGGTCAATCTTACAAAGAGTCACCTGATTATTATAAAAACCATTAAGAAAGATAGCTATGTCTGAAAAAGTAATATATGTAATGTATGACGACGACGGAGTGTTGAAGGATGGCGCGAAGAAATTAGTCTCAAAAGGCGTAAAGATTTCTGACACATTTTCACCTTTTCCGATTCACGGAATTGACCCTATCATTGGGGTTAAAAATACCAGACTTGGCATTATGGCCTTTTTATATGGCTTAACCGGTCTGACGCTTGCCACGATTGGTATGCGTTTCTTTATGATCGAGGATTGGCCCATGAATATTGGTGGTAAACCAAGTTTCACCTATTTAGAAAACATTTTGTCTTTCGTGCCAATTACATTTGAGTTCACTGTAATGTGCGCGGCACACGGTATGGCTATTACTTATCTGTTAAAAAACAAAACACTGCCTGGAATGCCGGCTCAGAACCCTGACCCAAGAACTACGGATGATAAATTCGTTATGGAGATTAGAACTTCTGAAAACGCACTAGAAGAAAAAGAGTTGGATAAGTTAATTAAGGACACAGGGTTTATTGAAATTGACAAAAAGACCTTATAAGTAATTTGAGAAAAGCTTTTAAAATGAATAAGAAATTTAATTTATACGTGAGTCTGTCGTTTTTAATGTTTGTGACATTACTCACCTCTTGTAGTACAGATCCTGATAGTCCAGGAACTGAATACATGCCAGATATGTATCGATCTCCTGCTATTGAAACCTATGTTGATTATGGTGAAATACGAGGTCGGGAGAACAAGGAGTTAAAGTCCAAACAATCTGCAAGATTGACACCAAAGTATACCATACCTTATGTCGGCACAGATTCTTCTCATGTCCAAATGATGTTGCCAAATAAAAGAAAAGGTGGCGCTGCTTGGCAAGAAAGCCATGGTCTTTATGGATGGGATTTGGTCGCGGAAAGCGGTTATGATTTAGCGAGGTTAGATACGATTAATCCGCTCACTATGAACGCAGAAAATGCATCCTCAATCCTCAAAAAAGGAGAACAACTTTACGCCTCTATGTGTATGCACTGTCATGGTGAGAAGGGAGATGGTAACGGGACAATGATTCAAAGTGGAGCTTATGGTGATCTAGGAGTAGTGCCAGCATACAAAAGCCTAGATACGTTATCTGAAGGAAAAATATTTCACAGTATTTATTACGGTAAAGGATATATGGGAGCGCATGGTTCACTTTTGAATAAAAAAGAAATTTGGACATTAGTTCATTACGTTCGCCAATTTCAACGTGACGGTTATGGTAAATTTGAAGACGTAGCAGAAACAGGATCAAATCAAGAATCAGCTGAGTAGAATTAATAAAATTTTAGAATAATGGAATTTCAAATAACACAAAAAGCTAAAAGAAACATATACCTGCTATTAGGTATTGGGCTTGTTTTGACTCTGATAGGTGTCCTTACAGGAATGGATAGTCATCATTTTTCAACGCGTCTTTTAACGAATGGTTTAATCGATACTTTCTTCTTTTTTGCAATGGGACTTGGCGCCCTTTTCTTCTTGGCATTGGCTTATGCGACTGAGACAGGGTGGTATGCTTCCGTGAAACGAATTATAGAGGCAGTTGCTGGTTACTTGCCATACGGTATGGTTCTGATGGGACTTGTTCTTTTGATTATTACAGTTATGGATGGTGCACATGTTTATCAGTGGATGGATCCAGAAGTAGTTGCTCATGATGAAATCATTCAAGGCAAAACGGCTTATCTTAACCCAGCATTCTTTTGGATAAGAACACTAATTTATTTCGCAGTCTATTTGATGTTTCTTCGAGGTTTTAAAAAGAGATCTCTGGAAGAAGATAAGATTGGAGGTACGGAGCTTCACTTTATGAATTACAAAAAAGGAGCATTATTCCTTGTCTTTTTCGCTGTATTTAGTTCAACTTCGTCATGGGATTGGTTAATGTCAATAGATGTTCACTGGTTCTCAACTTTATTCGGTTGGTATACATTTGCCGGAATGTGGTGCACAACAATGGTTGTATTAATCATGGTAACATTATACCTAAAGAAACAGGGGTATCTTGAAAAGGTTAATGATTCTCATATTCATGATCTTGGAAAATGGGCTTTCGCAACTTCTTTTCTCTGGTCTTATTTGTGGTTCTCCCAATTCATGCTCATTTGGTATGCAAACATTGGCGAAGAAGTTTCATACTTCCAAATGCGAATAGACAACTACAAACTTCTTTATTTCGGGATGTTTATTATCAACTTTGCTTTCCCTATGTTGATTTTAATGTCAAGAGACGCTAAACGTCATGCAGGTATTCTAACTTTTATTGGTTTAATTATACTTGCAGGACACTGGCTAGATGTATACATCATGGTCACTGCTGGTTCATTAGGCCCTGCTGCTCATATTGGGTTACTAGAAATAGGAATGGCTCTAACGGCCTTAGGGGTATTTATTCTAGTAATTCTCAGAAACTTAACTAAGGCTCCATTGACACCAGTCAATCATCCGTTTTTGGATGAGAGCATACATCATGAAATTTAACCAAACAAGTCGATAGATAAAATGGAAAAAATTATAATACTTATTGTCCTTATCACTGGAGTTATTGCAATTGCTCAGCTTGTAAGAGTATATGAGCTTACCTACAAACTCAAGAATAAAGGAGAACACGAAATACCAGATAGAGATAATAACCTCAATGCCAAGCTAATGCTAGGCTTTATGATGTTCCAGTTTCTTGGATTCATTTATTTGATGTTGAAATATGGCTGGACAGGTCGTGGCGAAGCGGCATCACTTCAGGGAGCAGAAACGGATTGGTTATTGAACGTCAATTTTATAATCATTATTGCAGTATTCTTCTTAACGAATTTTTTACTGTTTTTCTTTTCTTACAAGTACGTTCGTAAACCAGGAGTAAAAGCCACATATTATTCTCATAATAATAAATTAGAATTGATTTGGACAATTGTTCCTGCAGTTGTTTTAGCTGTAATTATCATCTTGGGTTTAAAGTCATGGACGGATTTAACCTCTGGCCCTTCCAAGGATTCGGAAAAAGTGGAATTATTCGCTTATCAGTTTGCCTGGATTGCGAGATACGGTGGTGAAGACAATACTTTAGGTAAATTCGATTATAAACTAACTACTGGAAACAACGAACTGGCCTTAATGACTTCAAGTACCATAGATTCATCTGTAAATGAGATGGGGAAATCGATTGCGAACGTTGAGGAGAAATTAAAGCGAGTGAATTTTGAGTACTTAACGTCTGAGTATCGTAATCTCCTTGCTACTTCTGACTACAAATCTGACGTCGAGAAACTAGTAGCATCAATTTCTGCCTCGGACTTCAATCTTGTAGATGCAGAAGATAAGCTGAAGCATGTTTATGCTGAACATATTGGTGCTCACGGTCACATTGATGTAAAACTTAACGAACCGAATGCAGAAACGCAGTCTATTATTGGTGATCTCGAGCAAGAGCTATCGACTAAAGAAAGACTCTACAGAAGTTTAGTTCAAATGAAACAAAATCACAATCCTGATGTTGATAAATTTGCATTGAATGATATTGTACAAAAAGACACACTTTACTTATGCAAAGGTAGAGAATATGAATTCTCCTTCAGAGCAAAAGACGTGATCCATTCGGCTTACTTCCCGCACTTCAGAGCACAAATGAATGTGGTTCCAGGAATGCCTACGAGATTTAAGTTTACGCCAACAATCACGACTGCTGAAATGCGCGTAAAGAAAGAGGATTCAAAGTTTAATTATGTCTTAATGTGTAACAAGATATGCGGAGGAGCACATTATAAAATGAAAATGATTGTTGTCGTCTACCCAGAAGCGGAGTACAACGCATGGATAGACACTAAAAAATCAGCTACTTTCAAGGATCAATATTTCCCTAAGGAAGAAGCAGAAGAGGTATCTAAATAAAATTATAATTTAAAAAATTCACTACGATGTCATCAGTAGCACACGACGAAAACCATCACGAAGAACATTTTGTTTCTAAGTATATCTTTAGCCAAGATCATAAAATGATTGGTAAGCAGTTCTTAATGACTGCAGTATTCATGGGGTTAGTTGCCATGATGCTTTCAATTTTGTTCAGAATTCAATTGGCTTGGCCAGGCGAAGAGTCAACATTCTTAAATATTTTCTTGGGAGACGCATGGGCGCCAAATGGTATTATGAAAGAAGATATGTACCTGGGACTAGTAACTCTGCATGGTACGATAATGGTATTTTTTCTTTTGACGGGAGGTTTGTCAGGAACCTTTTCGAACATTCTAATTCCGTTACAACTTGGAGCAAGAGATATGGCTTCTGGTTTTCTGAACATGTTATCCTATTGGTTTTTCTTCTTGTCATCGCTATTGATGTTTGCTTCGTTATTTGTTCATGAAGGCGCTGTCTTTGGTTTGCAGCTTGGTGATGCCACAACCTCAATGCCAGGTGTTTGGGACGGCTCCGGGCCTGCAATGGCTGGTTGGACAATTTACCCGCCATTATCGGCTTTACCACAATCCGTTTCAGGCTCAGGTTTAGGAATGACTTTATGGTTGTTTTCTATGACAATTTTTATTGCATCATCCTTGATAGGTTCACTAAATTATATTGTAACAGTATTGAATTTGAGAACAAAAGGAATGACAATGACGAGAATGCCTTTAACGATTTGGGCCTTTTTTGTAACGGCAATTCTAGGGGTTCTTTCCTTCCCTGTACTACTTTCCGCCGCCTTGTTACTCATGATGGATAGAATGGCTGGTACAAGTTTTTATTTGTCAGACATCATCGTTGGTTCTGAAATGCTTGCGAATCATGGAGGGTCACCTATTTTGTACCAACACTTGTTTTGGTTCTTAGGACACCCTGAAGTTTACATCGTATTACTTCCGGCTCTTGGTTTATCTTCAGAAATTATAGCAACGAATTCAAGAAAACCGATTTTCGGTTACAAAGCAATGATAGGTTCTATTATGGCAATTGGTTTCCTATCATTCATTGTTTGGGGGCACCATATGTTTGTCACGGGAATGAATCCTTTCTTGGGCTCCGTATTTGTTTTCACAACTTTATTGATTGCTATTCCTTCTGCGGTTAAAGTATTTAATTACTTAACGACTTTATGGAAAGGTTCATTGGTCCTTACCCCGGCAATGATGTTTGCGATTGGTCTGGTTTCAACCTTTATTACAGGTGGAGTTACGGGAATAATTTTAGCGGATTCAGCATTGGATATAGCATTACATGACACCTATTTTGTTGTGGCTCACTTCCATATTGTAATGGGAATGTCAGCTGTATTTGGAATGTTTGGTGGCGTTTACCATTGGTTCCCAAAAATGTTTGGACGAATGATGAACACTAGACTTGGTTACGTTCATTTTTGGATCACAATTATTGGGGCGTATGGTGTGTTTTTCCCTATGCACTTTGTTGGTCTTGCAGGAGCACCGAGAAGATATTACAATTACTCTGTATATGAAGAATTTGATCAAGGGGCTTTAGATATGATGATGGACTTAAATGTGATTGTCACCTTTTTTGCAATCTTTGCAGCATTAGGTCAAGCCTTATTCTTATTTAATTTCTTTTACAGTATTTTCAGAGGACCGAAAGCACCACAAAACCCATGGAGATCGACGACTTTGGAATGGACGACCCCTGTAGAGCATATTCATGGTAACTGGCCAGGTGACTTGCCAACTGTTCATAGATGGCCATACGATTATTCTAAGCCAGGTGCCTCAGAAGATTTCATTTCACAAATAGAGCCTTTAGCAGAGGGTGAAGAAGAACATTAGTAAAACGAAGAGCTAACTTTTATTTAGCTCTTCACTTACTTTTTCCATTTCCTGGTAAAATTCCTGTCCGTAAGCTCTTACTAGTGGTTCCTTAAGAAATTTAAATACTGGTATTTTTAAAGAACTACCTAAACTGCATGCAGCACTGCAAATGTCCCACCTTTCATAGTTTATAGCGGTGAACTCATTGAAGTCTTTAGTCCTAATCGGATACAGATGGCATGAGATGGGTTTGTTAAAGGGGATTTCACCTGCTTTATATGCTGTTTCAATAGAACACATAGCATTCTTGCTGTCTTTATCAAAATAGACAAAAGCACATTCTTTTTTATTCACAAGTTGGGTAGCAGGTTCATCATTTTCATCGAGATAAAAAAAACCGTTATGCGCTATCGTATCAGAACCTTTTTTGTTCATAAAAGGTTTGATTTTATTTAAATTCTCCTCAATAAGAGAAACCTCCTTTTCTTTTAAGGGTGCTCCTCCATCGCCTTCAATACAGCACGCACCATGGCATTTTGATAAATCGCAAACGAAGGCTTCTGAAAAGACCTCTGTTGAGACGATTTTATCTTTAATTTCTACTAGCATAACTATAAATGTAAGGGTTATTACTTTTTTATTTAGGTAAATGTTGTATCTTTGTTCTCACAAATATGAGGTATACAGAAAGAGGGGACGAAAGTCCCCTCTTTTTTTAACCAAGATTGACATGATTTCAAAAGAGCGTATAACATCCTTAATAGATGAAAGAATTCAAGAGCTGGAGAAAGACCTGTATGTTGTTGATATGACGATATCTTCTAGCAATGTAATTCGGGTGGAATTAGATCGTGTTGATGGTAATGTAGCTGTTGAGGATTGTATGTCTGTATCTAGGAATATTGAACACAATTTGGACAGAGAGGTAGAAGATTTTGAATTACACGTGTCGTCCGCAGGACTAGACAAGCCCTTTAGACATGAAAATCAATACCGTAAGAATATTGGAAAGCGTGTCAAAGTCAAGATGCACGATGCCTCCAAATATGAAGGTGAGTTGATAGAATATACTTCTAATGAAATTAAGCTTAGTGATAAGGTTAAAAAGAAGATAGAAGGAAAGAAAAAGAAAGAGTGGGTAGAGGAGATATATACCTTAGAGATGAAAAGTATAAAAGAAACAAAAATTGTAATATCATTTAAATAATAGCATATGAATAGTATTGAATTGGTAGATTCGTTTTCTGAGTTTAAAGAGCTCAAAAACATTGATAAGCAGACGATGCAACATGTTCTTGAGGATGTGTTTCGTGCAATGTTTAAGCGGAAGTTCAACACGGATGAGCATATCGATATCATTGTGAACATTGATAAGGGTGATGTCCAAATATTTCTAAATAAAGAAATTGTTGACAACGGAGAAGTAGAAGATCCAAACACCGAGATAGCATATTCTGATGCTATTAAAATTGAACCTGATTTTGAAATAGGTGAAGAAGTTACAGAAGAATTCAAATTCGCTGATTTTGGAAGACGTAACGTCCTTTCATTAAGACAAAATTTAATTTCACGGATATTAGAGCTTGAAAAAGATCATATCTACAAGAAATACAAAGAGCGTGTCGGTGAAATCATGACGGGTGAAGTCTATCAGGTATGGAAAAAAGAAATCCTCGTTATGGATGATGACGGGAATGAGCTTATTTTACCTAAGTCAGAGCAGATTCCTTCAGATTTTTTCAAGAAAGGAGAATCTGTTCGAGCTGTTGTTTCGAAGGTCGATATGCGGAATAGTACACCTGTGATAATTCTTTCACGAACTGCGCCTGAGTTTTTAGAGCGTTTATTTGAATTAGAAGTCCCTGAAGTTTTTGATGGCTTGATTACGATTAAGAATATCGTTCGTGAGCCGGGTGAAAGAGCAAAGGTTGCTGTTGAATCCTATGATGATCGAATTGACCCTGTTGGCGCATGTGTCGGTATGAAGGGTTCAAGGATTCATGGAATCGTTCGCGAGCTTAGAAATGAAAATATAGATGTTATTAATTTCACGACCAATAACCAATTACTCATCCAAAGAGCATTATCTCCGGCTAAAATCACTTCGATAGAAATTATAGAAGAAGAAGGCCGAGTAAAAGTTTTCTTAAAACCAGATCAGGTTTCTCTAGCTATTGGACGAGGTGGTAATAATATCAAGTTGGCTGGAAGACTTTGCGGCTATGAAATAGATGTTTATCGTGATGGCGAGGTTGATATTGAAGATGTTGATTTAGAAGAATTTGCAGATGAAATTGACAGCTGGATAATTGATGAATTAAAAGCTATTGGTTGTGATACAGCTAAGTCTGTTCTAGAAATCAATGTTGAAGATATGGTCAAAAGAACGGACTTAGAAAAAGAGACGATTGAGGAAGTATTTCGTATATTGAATGCGGAATTTGAATAAATTTGGAAATCGATTTTAAATCGAAATTAAATTATGGCAGGAAGACCAATTAGATTAGGTAAAGCAGCAGGTGAACTCAACGTAGGTTTGCCAACAATCATAGAATTTTTAAGTTCTAAAGGTATTACTATTGATACGAATCCAAACACGAAACTTGACAAAGAACATTATGCTATGTTGTGCGATGAGTTTGCTGCAGATCAAGATTTAAAAGAAAAATCTAAAGGTGTCATAACTAGTCGTGAAAAAAGAGAATCATTATCTATTGAAGATTCTAAAAAAGAAGAAGTTCCTGAAGTAAAAGAGGAACCACAGCTTAATGTTGAGGAGATTAAACGACAAGTTGCAGAAGAAGAAGCGCCGAGTAAACCAGAAGCTGGTCTTAAAGTAGTTGGCAATATCGACTTGAATGCACTTAAGCCAAAGAAGAAGGAGCCTGAAAAAGTTGCTCCGGTAGAAGATAAAAAAGAAGAAGAACCACCAAAGGTTGTGGAGGAAAAAGAGGAAGCTCCTAAAAAAGAGGAAGCTCCCAAAAAGGATGAGATTGAGACCATTAAAATTGAGCGTAAAAAAATTACGGGACCTACTGTTCTAGGTAAAATCGAATTGCCAGTTGAAAAGCAAAGAACCTCTAGTAATTCTCGCTCTGATAACGCAAATAAGAGAAAGCGTAAAAGAATTAAAAAGGTAGAAACTCCTTCTCAAGGTTCTAAAGGAGGGAATCCGAAGTTCCAATCAAACAAACCTCAAAAAGCTGAGATTTCTGAAAAAGATATTCAGAAAGAAATTAAAGACACGCTAGCAAGATTGTCAAATAAAGGCGGTAAATCAAAAGCGTCTAAAAACAGAAGGCAAAAAAGAGAAAGCGTTGCGCAACGTCGCCAAGAAGAAATGGAGGCTGCAGAGTTACAAGAAAAAATCTTGAAACTGACTGAATTTGTGACGGTTTCTGAGCTCGCTGTGATGATGAGCATTCAGCCAACACAAGTTATCTCTGTCTGTATGTCTCTTGGTATTTTCGCTTCCATTAATCAGAGACTTGACGCAGAAACAATCCAAATCGTCGCTGATGAGTTTGGATATGAAACACAATTTGTAAGTGCCGAGGTTCAAGAAGCCATTCCAACAGTTGAAGACAGTGAAGAAGACCTCATAGATCGTCCACCAATTATTACGGTTATGGGTCATGTTGACCACGGTAAAACGTCTCTTTTGGATAGAATTCGAGATGCGAATGTAACTGAAGGTGAAGCTGGAGGTATTACACAGCACATCGGTGCCTATTCATTGATCTTGAAGGATGGACGTAAAATGACCTTCTTGGATACTCCTGGTCACGAGGCTTTTACAGCAATGCGTGCAAGGGGTGCACAAGTAACAGATGTTGCGATAATTATTGTCGCTGCAGATGATGACGTGATGCCACAGACAAAAGAGGCAATATCTCATGCCCAAGCTGCTGGGGTTCCTATGATTTTTGCGATTAATAAAATCGATAAACCAGGTGCAAGTCCGGATAAAATTAGAGAACAACTGTCAGGAATGAATATACTTGTTGAAGATTGGGGAGGAACTTTTCAGTGTCAAGAAATTTCAGCAAAACAAAATTTAAATATAGATGAGCTTTTAGAAAAGGTTTTACTTGAAGCCGAAATGCTTAATCTTAAAGCGAATCCTGCGAAGCCAGCCTTAGGGACAGTAATTGAGGCTTCTTTAGATAAAGGAAAGGGATATGTGACGAACATGTTAGTTCAAGCAGGAACACTGAGAATAGGAGATGTACTTCTCGTTGGAAGACACCACGGTCGTGTACGAGCAATGCATGATGAAAAAGGAATTGCAATGAAAGAGGCAGGTCCATCTCAAGCAATTTCTGTTCTAGGAATCAATGGTGCACCAAGTGCTGGTGATAACTTTAACGTAATGCTTGACGAAAAAGAAGCCAAGTCTATCGCAACCAAAAGAGAGCAATTGTATCGTGAGCAGGGTCTCCGGACCACCAAGCATATAACCTTAGATGAAATTGGAAGACGATTAGCAATTGGAGATTTTAAAGAGTTAAATTTAATTATCAAGGGTGATGTTGATGGTTCTATCGAGGCATTATCAGATGCATTACTAAATCTTTCAACACAAGAAATCCAAGTTAATATTATTCACAAGGGTGTTGGTGCAATATCTGAGGCAGATGTGAATCTCGCTTCAGCCTCGGATGCTATTATTCTCGGATTCCAGGTAAGGCCAACAATTGGTGCAAGAAAGTTAGCAGAAAATGAGCAAATAGATATTCGATTATATTCGATTATTTACAAAGCTATTGAGGAAATTAAAGCCGCTATGGAAGGTATGCTTTCTCCAGATATTGAAGAGAAAATAGTAGGTTCTGCGGAAATTAGAGAAACGTTTGACATCACAAAAGTTGGAACGATCGCAGGTTGTTATGTTCTCGAAGGGGTAATCAAAAGAAATTCAAATATTAGAATTATTAGAGACGGAATTGTTGTTCACTCAGGAGAGCTTGGATCATTGAAGCGTTTTAAAGATGACGTTAAAGAGGTCAAGAACAACTATGAATGTGGTCTAAATATTGACAAGTACAATGACATCCAAGTAGGCGATGTTGTTGAGGCTTATGAAGAGGTTGAGGTGGCGAGAAAACTATAAAACGTTCGCTTTTCACAAGTTTTAAGCTGAGTTTTATTCATTACATTTGTTTGTACAAAAAAGTTAAGATATATGTTTTATTTAGGCGTTGTAGGTGGTCCTCAGGTTCTGATTATTGTTCTCGTAATTGTAGTGTTGTTTTTCGGAGGTAAAAAAATTCCGGAGTTAATGAAAGGGCTCGGAAAAGGAGTCAATGAGTTCAAGAATGCTTCTAAAGGCGATGAGGTAGCAGAGAACGGTGAAGCAAACGACGATCAAGAGTCAAAGTAACCTAAAATGTACAGGACGATTGCCGACATAAAAGGGGCTATTCAATCTGGCACATCGGCAATAAGTATTGTTGAAGAAAGTCTTTCAAGAATAGAATCCAAAAAAGAGCTTAACGCTTTTGTTGAAGTTTTTAGCAGTTCGGCTATTACAACAGCTAAAAGTGTAGATGAAAAAATTAAGGAAGGAACAGCAGGTAAACTTGCTGGGGTTATTCTAGGGATTAAGGATAATATATGTTTCAAGGGGCATAAGGTTTCTGCAGCATCCAAAATATTAAACAATTTTGAATCTTTATTTACAGCCACTGTTTTACAGAAGCTTCTTGATGAAGATGCCATCGTAATAGGGCGTTTGAATTGTGATGAGTTTGCGATGGGTAGCACAAACGAAACTTCATATTATGGACCGGTAAAAAATAATATCAACACGAATTATGTTCCAGGAGGCTCCTCAGGAGGCTCAGCAGTGGCAGTTTCTGCCGGAATGTGCACAGTTTCTTTAGGTAGCGACACAGGAGGTTCCGTTCGTCAACCAGCATCTTGGACAAATGTTTTTGGATTAAAGCCTTCATATGGAAGGCTGAGCCGATACGGTCTAATTGCCTATGGTTCTTCTTTTGACCAAATAGGTATTTTTGCTAATACCATTGAAGATATAAAATATGTTTTTGACCTGTCCCAAGGTAAAGATCCTTTAGATTCAACATCGCTTTCAGCCCCTTGTATTTCTTTTGAAAATAATAAGCCACTTCGGGTCGGTTTTTTAACCGAGTACATGAACCATGATGGTTTAGACAAAGAGATAAAGAAAAAAGTAGAAGTGCTTCAAGCTGAGCTAGGTAAGGATATCGAAGTGAAGGATTTTAGTTTTCCTTATCTCGAACATCTTGTGCCTACATACTATGTGCTGTCAACTGCAGAAGCATCTTCAAATCTTTCTAGATTTGATGGTGTGCATTATGGTCATCGTAGCGCTGAGTCAAAAGGTGTAGATGAAACATATAAGAACTCAAGGTCCGAAGGTTTCGGAAAAGAGGTAAAACGAAGAATAATGACAGGTACGTTTGTGCTTTCTCATGGCTACTATGATGCTTACTATACTAAGGCACAGAAAGTTAGGAGATTAGCGAAAATAGCTACAGATGAAATCTTCAAAAACGTCGATGTTTTAATAACGCCAACCACGGCCTCAACAGCTTTTAAAATCGGTTCAGTTTCAGACCCCTTACAAATGTATCTACAGGATATTTTTACCGTTCACGCCAACATAACAGGTCATCCCGCTATCAGTGTTCCTTTTGGAACACATTCTAATGGCATGCCTTTTGGACTTCAAATCATGTCTCCATGTAACGAAGAAGCTAAACTTCTTTATTATGCAGAGCTGCTCAAAAATTATTTCTAATGGTGAATAAGTATTTAATGTTTTTCTTTCTTTTTCATTGTTTTATGGGTGTCTCGCAGACTAACCCGCCGAAAGTGGGTGATTCCTTACACAAAGATCCTTTTTTGAACACCGTAGAACAGAGCTTAAGTATATTTTATAAGTCTTATGGAAAAGGTGTGAATGTGGATTCTGTTCGTGCGGCGTTAAACTACTTACCTTCAGATTTACCTATTTATTCCGATGAGGTTTATTGTGAAAGATTAAATACAATGAATGAAATGAGTCCATTTCATTTGGATTGTAATCCGAGTACCTTAAGTACTATAAAGTATTTTTTGCAAAAAAGAAGGGGTTTTATAAAGGTTGTCTTAGGCCGTTCTCCGTTATTTTTTGATATGTTTGAGTCTAAACTTTCTTCTTACGGGCTTCCAATTGAATTGAAGTATTTATCTGTAATAGAAAGTGGGCTGCGTCCAACGGTGAAATCTCGAGTCGGTGCTTTAGGACTTTGGCAATTCATGTATAGAACTGGTTTGTATTTCGGTTTAAAAGAAAACTCTTACGTAGACGAACGTATGGATCCTGAAAAGGCAACTGATGCTGCGTGCAGATATTTAAAGAAGCTCTATGGTATATATGGTGATTGGAACCTGGCATTAGCAGCTTATAATGCTGGCCCTGGAAACGTGAATAAGGCCATAAGAAGATCGGGTAATAAAAAAACGTATTGGGAGGTTCGCCCTTATTTACCTCAAGAAACAAGGGGTTATGTTCCCAATTTCATTGCAGCAGCATACTTAATGACTTACCATAAGGAGCATAATATTTTCTCAGAGAAACTTAATATCCATAATATCGAAACAGATACATTATGCTTTAAATCGTCGATTCATATGGGGACAATCTCAAAAGTTGTTGATTGGTCATTGGAGGAAATTAGAGCATTGAATCCAATTTATAAATCTACATATATTCCTAAAGCTGATCCTCCGTATTGTTTAACAGGTCCATTTGATAAAATAAGTTTAGTTGCGGGAATAGAGGATTCTCTAATGGCTCTTGAACACTCAATATACGGAACGGATGAAGTTCAGGTCAAACAGATCTTGCTTAAAGATTCAATCTCTGGTGACACTATAAAGAAAACCTTAAATATTTATTACCACAAGGTGCAGACAGGCGATGTTCTGAAATCTGTAGCGAGTTATTATGGCGTATCATCAGATCAAATAATGAACTGGAATGGTCTGAAAACTTCGAATATTTATATTGGACAGCACCTAAGAATAGAAACGGAAAAGAAGATTACAGCCCCCAAACCGAAACCAAAACCAGTTGTAAATACGGCTACTAGAAAATACTACACTGTAAGAAGTGGAGATACCTTTGGCCATATTGCGGAAAAGCATAAAATATCTCAATCAAGATTGAAGCGATTAAATCCTAGAGTCAATATCAATAGGATATCTATAGGTCAGAAACTAAGAATAAGATAGTATGAGGGGCTTATATTATTTAATAGGCTTATTCATAATACTTTCTTTTTCGAGTTGTGATGTAAAGAGTTTATCCGGTTTAAATGTAACTGGCAAGGTAGGAGAAATTCTTGTTGTTTGTGATGATGCAATTTGGGCATCTCCCGTAAAATCAGAATTGGACACGGCATTAACACAATTCATTATGCCTTATTTTCCGGATGTCCCGACGTTTGAATTAGTGCATCGTAACAGTAAAACTTTTGACGGTGCAATTAAAAGACATAGAAATGTCCTTTTTTTGAATTTAGATAAAAGTCATGGCGACCCAAATCCAATTGTGGAATCCAGAAAAGATGTTTGGGCCAATCGACAACTAGTCATTGAGGTGACAGCAAAAAACTTAGAGCAACTTTATAGTTTTTGTGCCAACGGATTACCAGAGATTCATTCACAATTTGATTTTGCGGAGTGGAATCGCATACGTAGATATTTTGCAGAAAAGCAAAGCACTTTTGTAAATGATAAAATCGCAGGTAATTTTGGTTTACATATAGAATTACCGGATGGTTCAAATGTTGTTGCAAGTCAACCTAATTTCTATAGAGTTCAGCTACCTAACGCATCTAGGCCTATCGAGTTTTTAGGCACCGGACAGCAAGATGTAGGTGCGATTTATTCTGGCGTTATGATTTATCAATATCCGTTTATTGATTCTACACAACTCACTCTGAAAAATTTGCTTCAAGCGCGAGACACGATGCTTAGGTACAATGTTCCTCACGAAACTTCTCGGTTATATATGGGGACGCAATATACTGATCTAGTTTACCCTGAAGCATCATGGACCCGAAATTATAATGGTGAAATTTCCGGGATTGAAATGCGTGGAATGTTTGTTTTTAAAGGGAAAGCGATTCATACTACTGGTGGCGCTTTTTGGTCTTTCCATTTTATACATCCCAAAACAGAAAAGCTCATTTGTATTTCAGGTTATGTAGATGCGCCATCTACTACGTCCTGGACGCACTCGTTGAGAGAAATTGAGGCGATTTGGAAAAGTGTTACAATTCTATAAAATGGTAAAGGTTGCAGCTGCTATTATAACGTTGAATGAAGAAAAGAATCTTGAAAGATGTCTTAAAGCGCTGAAGCAATGCGTAGATGAAATCGTTGTGTTAGACTCTTTTTCCACAGACAAAACCGCTGAGATTTGTGCGGCGTACAAAGTTACTTTTATCCAAAAAGATTGGTTGGGATATGCGCAGTCGAAAAATGAACTAAACAAGAGCATAAATTCAAGTTATATTTTATCTATTGATGCTGATGAAGTACCCGATCAAGAATTAATAGATGATTTAAATCGCATAAAGGCTGAAGGACTCGATGGTATTTATCAAGTTAATAGAAAAACCAATTATTGTGGAAAGTGGATTTATCATTGTGGATGGTACCCTGAATTTAAGCTTAGGTTATTTCCTAAAAAGGGTGTGAAATGGGAAGGTGATTTTGTGCATGAAACATTATCCTTCCCTAAGAGTCTTACAGTAAATAAATTAAATGGACACTTAGAGCATTTCTCTTATCACAATGAGAGCGAACACAGGATAAAGGCCTTTCAGTATGCTGATCTTTCCGTTCAGAAGTATTTAAAAGAGAAAAAGAAAACCTATTTCTTACAGCCTGAGTTAAGCGCTTTAACTAAGTTTTTGTCTATTTATGTTTTTAAAAGAGGTTTTTTGGATGGTCGCTCAGGCTGGGTTATTGCAAAAATTAGTGCTTCTGCAAATCATTATAAATATCGAAAGCTTAAAGACTTAAACAAAAGACGTTAAGCCCGTGTTTGATTCGTAAATTAATGCATCCTTCTATGCGTACATTCATTGAATATGCTATTCGTTCCCATTTACATCTTGCTTCTTTTTGTTTTATTTATGTTTTTGGTCTTTATTCTATTAACACAAATGCATGGATTTATGCTTTAATGTTATCTCTAGGAATCCTAGGGATTTATAATGCGCATAGGTTATGGAAGGATTATACAAACGATTTGCCTGATTATATTCTCGATTGGCTTTCCACCAACAGATTTTCTGTGATAATCATCTCAACATGTTCTTCTGCTGGAGCATTATTTTTGTATTTGTCTTTTTTTTGGCAATATAGAGGCATTCATATGCTCACAGGGTTTGCAGTTACATTGAGTTTTTTCTACGTATATCGTCTTCGCAGATATAACTTAAGAGAAATCCCCTACTTAAAAATATTTTTAGTTTTTTTGATATGGTTTTTTTTATTGCATTACCTACCTTTTTTGATCTTCGGTAAACTTGTTTACCCAATAAATGGAGCAATACTATTGTTTGCTATATTAATACCATCTGATATGAAGGATGTTTCTTTTGACCCTTTGCATATGCGAACCATACCTCAAGTAATTGGGATAAAACGTTCACTTCTTTTATTAAGAACTCTTGTAAGTTTAGGTGTTTTAAATACGTTAATAGTTCCCTCACTGCATACAAAAGCTTGGCTTATTGGCTTTATATACCTCTTTGGGCTCACTTTTTTTTACCAGCGAATTAATGCGCGTTATTATTTTTCATGGATTGACTTAGGCTTTTTTATTGTTGGTGTTTCAATTATTTTAACCTAATCTTCTCGGCAACAAAAAACCCGGATGACTCCGGGCTTGATGTGTTTTAAAAACATTGAATTATGAAAAAAAGTATGTGTTAAAAAGTAAAAAGTAAGAAATAATATTTCTATATTTTATTTCACTTAATGCAATTTTTGTGCCAAAATTTAGGGCGCATCTTTTTTGATTCAAGTTTTCTTTTAAGATGAATGACATTGACTATCTTTACACACTTAAAATCAAGTAATGGAATACAATTTTAGAGAGATAGAATCTAAATGGATTTCTTTTTGGAAAGAAAAAAAAAGCTACAAGGTAAGTGAGGAGTCTACCAAAGAGAAGTATTATGTTTTAGATATGTTTCCTTATCCATCCGGGGCAGGACTTCACGTAGGTCACCCATTAGGCTATATTGCATCTGATGTTATTGCACGTTATAAAAAACTTTCAGGGTTTAATGTGCTCCATCCTATGGGGTATGACTCGTTTGGATTGCCAGCTGAACAGTATGCAATACAAACGGGACAACACCCAGCAATAACGACCGAGGAGAATATTAAAAGATACCGAGGTCAATTAGATCAACTTGGTTTTTGTTATGATTGGGATCGAGAGGTAAGGACATCTTCACCTGAATACTACAGATGGACACAATGGATTTTTAAGCAGCTTTTTGACTGCTATTATGATAAAGCGACAAATAGCGCGAAACGTATTTCAAAGCTCATTCAAAAATTTGAATTCTCCGGTAACGCAGAAGTTTGTGCAGTAAGCGATTTTGAGCAGATTTTTAGTGCGAAGGATTGGTCGAGTTACAATGAGAAACAGAAGGAGACAATTCTTCAAGAATATAGACTCGCATATTTAGCGGAGAGTTGGGTCAATTGGTGCCCTGAATTAGGAACAGTCCTTGCAAATGATGAGGTGATTAATGGTAAATCTGAGCGAGGTGGTTATCCAGTTCTTCAAAAGAAAATGCGACAGTGGTCCATGCGCATAAAGGCATATTCTGAACGACTACTTCAAGGACTTGATAGCATAGACTGGACTGATTCGCTCAGAGAACAGCAAAAAAATTGGATAGGAAAATCAGTGGGTTGTTCTGTGAATTTTTCAATAGAAGGAAGTGTTTCTAAAATTGAAGTTTTCACTACGAGACCTGATACGATTTTTGGTGTTTCTTTTATGGTTTTGGCCCCAGAACATCCCTTTGTTTCAGAAATTACAACGAAAGAGAATATTGCTGCAGTTAAAGATTATCAGGAAACGGCTTCAAAAAAATCTGAAAGAGACAGGCAAAGTGATGTTAAGTCCATAACAGGTGTGAATACCGGAGCATTTGCTATTCATCCATTGAGTGGAGAAAAGATTGAGATTTGGATCGCGGATTATGTTCTTGCGTCTTATGGTACGGGTGCAGTAATGGCCGTTCCTTGCGGTGACCAACGTGACTATGATTTTGCAAAACATTTTAATATTGGGATTAAAAATATTTTTAAGGATATAGAAATAGTAGAATGTGCCCACACAGAAAAAAATGGAATACTAACAGCTTCAGACTTTTTAGATGGATTGAATGTTCGTGAGGGTATAGAAAAGGCAATTATTGTTCTTGAAGAAAGAGGAATAGGGAATGCTAAAATAAATTATAGATTGCGCGATGCTGTTTTTTCCCGTCAGCGATATTGGGGTGAGCCTTTTCCGATTTATTACGATAAGGATATACCAAAGGCTGTTGCTGATGAACATCTACCGATTGAGTTACCAAAGGTTAATAGCTATTTGCCAACAAAAGACGGTGAGCCTCCTTTAGCTCGAGCAGAAAAGAATGCTTGGAATCACTTTGAAGGTGATCGTATGGAGTTTAATACTATGCCTGGCTGGGCAGGAAGTTCTTGGTACTTCCTAAGGTATATGGATCCTAAAAATGCTAACGAATTTGTGTCTAAGGAACGTTCTGATTATTGGGGACAGGTCGATTTGTATATTGGAGGAGCGGAGCATGCAACAGGTCATTTATTATATGCTAGATTTTGGACCAAATTCCTTTTTGATCAAGGTTATATTTCTTTTGATGAGCCTTTTAAAAAGTTAATTAACCAAGGGATGATTCTCGGTAAAAGTAGTTTTGTATATAGGTTACAAGATACCAACACATTCGTTTCGAAAGGGAAAATTGAGGGTAGGCCTGTTCAAGCAATCCATGCAGACATTTCGTTAGTCGATAATAATCTTCTAGATATAGTTGGGTTTAAAAATTGGCGTAAGGAATATTCAGATGCCACCTTTATTTGCGAAGACGATGGTTCCTATATTTGCGGCGATGAGGTTGAAAAAATGTCTAAGTCTAAGTATAATGTGCAAACCCCAGATGAATTAATTGAAAAGTATGGCGCTGACACGCTAAGACTTTATGAAATGTTTCTAGGGCCTATTGAGCAGAGTAAGCCTTGGGATACCAAAGGTATTTCAGGGGTGCATAATTTTTTGAGAAAATGTTGGAGGTTGTATTGTGATACGGAAGGGAAATGTATCCTTGACAGTACCAATAAACCGCATAAAGACGCCTTGAAAACCTTACATAAAACAATAAAAAAAGTCAAAGAAGATTTAGACCGTTACTCTCTTAACACTTGTGTATCAACCTTCATGATTGCTGTAAACGAGTTCACAGAACAAAAATGTAAGAGTTCTGAAGTAATGCAACAATTCCTTCTTCTTTTGGCCCCGTACGCGCCTCATTTTTGTGAAGAATTGTGGGAGAAAATGGGTTATAAATCAGGCACGCTATTTACAGCTGATTTCCCAGTCTTCGAACCAAGTCATTTGGTGGAAGATTCGTTTGATTATCCAATTTCCTTTAATGGGAAAATGCGTTTTAAAGCGAAACTGTCTCTATCATTGAGTAAAGAAGAAATTCAAGCTGAAGTAGAGGGTTTAGATCTGACACAAAAATGGTTAGAGGGTAAAATGCCTAAAAAAGTTATTGTAGTACCTGGAAAAATAGTAAATATAGTTATATGATCTAGCGATCCAGTTGTTCAAGGAGTTCTGGAATGTCTTGAACTTCTATAATGAGATCTTGAAGGTCTTTACTGTTGGATTTGATTTGAGCTCCACCCGCGAAAACTTTCATGTTAGGCAGGTCTTTTTTCAATTGTTTAAAGTAGGACACAACAAATTTCTTGTCTACTGCTGTTAACCATGACGATAAAATCGCTTGAGGTTTTAGTTTATCGATGCTCTCGAGAAGAGACGGGTATGGTAGACTTTGGCCCAGATAACTCGTATGAACTCCTTTTTCTCGAAGCAGAAATTGATAAAATAAAAGCGATATTTCATGCCATTCGTGCTCAGGAAGGTACATCAAGATGGACTTGCTATTTTCCTTTGGAATGGGTTGTTTGTCAATTTCTGAAATGATTTTTTGTCGGATGAGATTCGACATGAAATGTTCCTGCGATGGATTTATCGAACCAATAAGCCACATAATACCTATTCGATCTAAAAACGGAATTAAGTGATTAACGAATGTTTTTTCTAAACCATATTTTTCAATTAGACCGTTCATGGTTCCTTTGAAAAGTTCTTCATCCAAAGAAACAAGTGCCAGAATAAGTTTATCCATACTGTCTTCCGGCTTCTTATTAACTTTAATATCCCACAGAAGTTTATTCATGTCCTCCTGTTCCAATTTGGCAATTTTGGAAATTTTGATTCCATTACGGTTTAACATACTTACCGTGAGTAAATGCGTTAGTTCATTATCAGAATAGGTTCTAATTTTTGTATCTGTTCGGTCTGGTGATAGAATACTGTAACGTTTTTCCCAAATACGTATTGTATGAGACTTAATACCCGTAAGGTTTTCGAGATCTTTTATTTTATATTCTGCCATTCTAAGATACTTGTATACATATTAATAACAAGCAATAGACTTAATTGTTCTTCTGCGCTATTAATATCTTAAATTTGTCAAATGAAAATTGAAAATGCTTCTTTTTTAATATCCAATACGACATTTAAAAAATGCCCTCAAGATGGCAAGCCTGAGTTCGCATTCATAGGCCGATCAAACGTCGGAAAGTCATCTTTGATAAACATGCTGACTAGCAAAAAAAAATTGGCTAAAACATCCTCAACGCCAGGAAAAACACAACTTATTAATCATTTTATCATTAACGAAGAATGGTATCTGGTTGATTTACCTGGGTACGGTTTTGCAAAGGCATCCAAAAAAAGTCGTCAAACTTGGGAAATTTTTATTACCGAATATCTTTTACATCGTGAAAGTTTGATGACAACATTCGTTTTAATCGACGCGAGATTAGCGCCTCAAAAAATAGATCTCGAATTTATGAATTGGTGTGGCTCTAAGGGAATCCCATTTTCAATTGTTTTTACCAAAACAGATAAGTTATCAAGTTCTGCTTTACAAAGGAATCTATTGGCATATCGAAAAGAGTTATTGAAGTTTTGGGATGAATTACCTCCTCTTTTTGTCACCTCTGCAGAATCGAAATTTGGCCGTGAGCCTGTTTTGAATTATGTAGGAGAGATTCTGAAGGCTTTTCAAAGCGCTTAACTTGATGATACACGGTCAATTCGTTATTTTTGTGAAAAGAAATTATGGGAAGAGCATTTGAATATCGACGGGCGGCAAAGGAAAAAAGATGGGATAAAATGTCTAAGATTTTCCCAAAACTGGGGAAGGCTATAACAATGGCTGCTAAAGAAGGCGGAATCGATCCGTCTACAAATGCAAAACTTAGAACTGCAATACAAAATGCGAAGTCTGAGAATATGCCCAAGGATAATATAGAGGCAGCTATTTCTCGTTCTATTCAAAAAGACACAGAGCTTTTTTCAGAAATGAATTATGAAGGTAAAGGCCCGCACGGTGTATTAGTATTTGTAGAATGCGCAACAGACAATTCAACAAGAACAGTTGCCAATGTAAAGTCTTATTTTAATAAAGCAGGTGGGAGCATTGTTCCTACAGGTTCGTTAGAGTTTATGTTTCAAAGAAAGAGTGTTTTTGAGATTGAGATGACAGCCGAAATGGACCTAGAGGAAATGGAATTCAATCTTATCGATGCGGGTGTCGAGGAATTAGAAGCTCAAGATGAAATATTGTTTATTTATGGAGATTACACCTCATTTGGTACAATTTCTAAAGGACTCGAAGATCTGGGTATAGAAGCTCAGAAGTCTGGATTGAAAAGGTACGCTACATCTCCTGTCGAATTTACCGAAGAACAGCTTGTAGATATTGAAAAAATGTTAGATAAAATTGAGGACGATGATGACATTCAGCAGGTTTTCACAAACATTGCATAGAATAAGATCAATTATATACTAAAGTTCAATAATTAAAGTTATAGTAAGACACTAGCTCTCATGAAATCAGGATTTTACATTTTTTTATTGTTTTTTCTACTGTTTTCGTCATGTTCAACAGAAAATAATGCCTTTCTAAATAGAACCTATCATTCAACAACTGCGCGCTTCAATGGCTATTTCAACGCCAATGAATTGTTAGATCAGGCATTGAGAACCTTTTATAGCGCTAACAAGGACGATTTTTATTCAATTTTAGATGTTAATCCGTTGCCAGACGAGGAAGAAGCAAAAGCCATGTATTCCGCAATAGATACAGCTGTGGTTAAGTGCTCAGAGGTTATTAAGAACCACAGCATGCCTAGCACGGAGGATATGTACTACAAAGATGTTGAGCACAACAGGTGGATTGATGAGAATTGGATTACAATTGGAAAGGCCCTTTACTACAAAAGAGCCTATGAAAAAGCCTTAAAGAATTTTCAGTTTGTCAAACGTCTTTTTGCAAAAGACCCATCATTTTATGTCGCAAAACTTTGGATTGCGAAAATCCATATTGAACAAAAATCATATGCCGATGCAAAGTTAACACTGGATGATTTAAATGCGATATCACAAGAGCAACGTCAAAAGACTTTTAAAGACTACATACCTTTTGTAAACAAAAAACCTGCAGGAGAAGATATTGTTCCAGAAATCAGTAGAGATCTTCAATACGACATTTATAAGTCCTATGCAGATTTAGCAATTAAAAGAAAGGAATATCCAGAGGCTATTCAAGGACTAAAGTCTGCAATTGTAAAATGTCCAACAGCAAAAGAAAAAACACGCTTAAATTTTATTTTAGGCCAGCTTTACCAAAGAAACAATCAGCTGGATAGCGCAGCATATCATTTTTCGAACGCTCTCAAATCAGCAGCGCCTTATGAGATTGCTTTCAATGCACGTCTCAGTCGTGCCATTTGCGGAGGAGGAGAAAGGCTAAGTAAAGATTTAAAACGCATGCTTAAGGATGCTAAAAACGCACAGTATAAAGATCAAATTTATTATGCCATGGCCAACCTTGAGCTTAACCGAAACGAAAAAGAACTCGGCATATCTTATCTCACAGCTTGTGCTTTTTATTCTAATGGTAATGCGCGTCAGAAGGCAATGGCATACGAGAAATTAGGAGATATAAGCTATGGTGATCGCGATTATGTGTCTGCACAAAAATATTATGATTCATGTGCTCGATTTATTCCGGAAGGCTATCCTAATGCGGAATTTGTGAGAGAAAAAGCCGTGAAATTATCTGATTTGGTTGTGGCTATTGAAACTGTGAATTATGAGGACAGTGTTGAGCGGATTGCTTTGATGCCAGAAAAAGAAAGAGAACGTTTTTTAAAGGAAACATTAAAGCAGCTCAAACGTGAGGCGCAAGAGCGCAAAGAGCGCGAAGCCGCAAAACTATTAGCACTTCAAGAACAAAGTAATGCCAACTCAAATGCGAATGCAAGTAAATCAGTTTTTAGTAATCCTAAACTTCGGGAAGAGGGGTTTGAGGAGTTTAGAAAGATTTGGGGGACAACAAGGGAAAATGAAGACCATTGGCGACGTAGTGAGAAAATGAGTTTTGAACTGAGTGAAACGCCTGATTCTTTGAATTCAGATTCTTTACTTGTAGAAGATTCTGATTCAGATTCACTGTCTGTAGACGATTTGCGAAAAAACTTACCCTTAACGGATAGTTTGTTTGCTGTTTCTGAGTTGAGATTGTTTGAGGCGCTGTATTTGAGTGGCGTTTTGTACAAAGAAATTTTAAATGAAACGGCACTCGCTCAACAGCAGTTTGAGCGTGTTTTGGAAAAAAATAAAAGAAACCTTACTGATTTATCTTCAGCTTTTCAGCTTTATAAAATCAATGAAGCTTCCGGAAATAACGCGCCATACGTGGCTCACATACTGGAGTATTACCCCGGTTCCGATGTCGCAAAATATCTTAAGGACCCTGATTTTTACATAAAACAAAAAGAGTCAGAGAAGATAAACGAACAAGAATATATTACCATGGCTCAGCGCTATTTTGATGGTAATTATCAAGAAGTGGCAGATGCTTCTTTAAAAATCATAGAGGAAGATGTTGCTAATGCATTTCGTGCGGAGTATTTACTACTTCATGTTTTTGCTATGGGTCAAATCACTGAAGATAAGTCAAGTTTAGAGCCCTTGATTCAGAAAGTCATCGATGAGAAGCCAGGAACACCACAGGCTGATATTGCTGAAGATTTATTAAAAATATTGAAGGATGGTTTTTCCGAAAATGAGTCCCTGTCATTTGAACCAGATTATATTTATAAAAGGGCGTTTTCTGAGAAGCATTACGTTTTTATTCTTCTCGATAAAGAGGAAGACGAAGAATTAGAGGACTTAAAATCTGCAGTAAAGGGGTTTAACAAGAAGAAGCATAAAGCTGGAGGTTTCCAGGTGAGCACAAGTAAAACGGCAAAGAAAGAGCCATTTGTTTTAGTTAAGGAGTTTACAGGCTCACGGGAAGCACAATCCTATATAAATACTTACAAAGCGGGTTATGAATACTTAGAGGAATTTCAAAACAATGCGATTTATTCGATAGGAAAAACGAACCTGAAGTTACTTATTGAATCATCGAAGCTCACCGAATATAAATCATTCTTCGATGATTTTTATTAAATTAAGATATGTTTAAGAAGAAAGAATCAGAAAATACAATTATGGGAAATTCATTTGCAGAGGACACGAATTTAATTATCGCAGGAACTAAACTTCTTGGAGATTTAGTAACAGACAATAATATTCATATAGAAGGTGAAATTCATGGTAATATTGCTTGCAAAGGAAAGGTGACGATTGGGGTCGCAGGAAGAGTTAAGGGGAATCTTAATTGTTTAACTTGTGAAATCCATGGTAAAATTGATGGTGAAATAAAGGTCGATGATTTATTGACCTTAAAAGAAACGTCACGAATTCATGGTAATATCGAAACGCTCAAGCTTAAAATTGACGAAGGTTCTTTTTTTGAAGGTAGTTGTAAAATGTCTTCAGCACTACCAGATATGAGTAACATGTCTGAACTCGAACTTAATGAGGAGTGAACCACCGAAACTCCGTCGGAAAGCTAATAAGTATGTTAAGTTTTCATCACTTGGTATCCAAATGGGACTTATTATTTTCGTTTTCACGAAAGGAGGATTATGGCTCGATAGTTACTATGAAACTGAAACGCCTTGGTATACTGTTGGACTCTCTTTAACAGGTGTTATTGGCTCGTTGAGTTTAATCATAAGAGAAGTTATTAAAATGAACGACAATGATTCGGAAAAAACTTAACGGACTTGTTTTTTTATATGTATTTCTTCTTTGCACAATTCCAGTTGTGCATATTTACTTAACGCATCTTCCGCTCTCAGGGAATTTGATGAACGTAGGTTTCTTATTTCTATTATTTACGTTTTCTTGGTTTTTAGTTCATGTGCGGATTGAGAATGATCCTAAACGTTTCGTAGGGAATTTTATGGTTATGACCGTAGTTCAGTTTTTAGCTTTTTTGATTTATGTGCTGGTCTTAGTCGTTTATAAGACAACATGGATACAGGTTATACACGCCCTGATTTTATGTCTAATCCTTGTTGTACTTCAGGCTATGGCTCTCGCTAAATCTGGGAAGTCACAATCTTCTTAAGAACAAGTCAAATAATACAGAAAGATTTTCAAAGGAATTGAATGAAAGGTTTTCGAACGTATCATTTACATCATGGTAATTTTGATTGTAGCCTCGTGTATAAATGAAAAATCCGGGAACTCCTTTTTCTGTAAAAAAGTGATGGTCAGAGTTTGCTGCTCTTCCTCTTGATTTCACATTTGGAACGGATTTAAGACGTTTATTTAAATTCGAAAGCTGTCTAAATTGTTTTTTAAAAAGTGTACCGTTTACTGCTGTTATGCCTTTTTCACCACTCCCCATGATGTCTAGGTTTAGCTGAAAGCAAATCTTTTCTAAAGGAAATAAGGGATGTTCTGATAGGTGTTTTGACCCCAATAATCCTATTTCTTCTCCCGCGAAGGCAACGAGTACGATATCGGTTTTTCTTAAAGGTTTAGTTTTGAATTTCTGTCCTAAATATAGCATCATTGCCACGCCGCTGGCATTGTCATTTGCTCCTGGGAATAAAGTTTTATTCCCAAACCTTCCTAAATGGTCATAATGGGCACTAATCATAATTGAACCTTTCGATTTTCGTTTTGCAGGAATTATACCGATAACATTATTAGATGTATGTGAATTCTGAAGTTTTTGATCTATATGTATCGAGAATAGATCTGTAGATGCCATATTTTGCAGTGCGGATTTTTGTATTTGAAGATATAAGTTGTCAAATGCATTTTGCCGCACGGACCATGTAAATTTATCCTCTACCACCTCAATGACATCGTGCTTTTTTGCATAGTCTTCAATTAGGAAGTGCAAATTAAGCGAACTGTCTTTGCTTTGGGTATCGTTTTTAACGACAAGTATTTTATTCTTCTTGCCTTTGGCTAAATAGTAACGGTAATTTTCAATAAAGTCTTTTCCTGAGATGTAAATCGGGGTGTAAACTATTTCAGTACAAGATCTATTTTTCCATGTTCCCGAAGATTGTGGCATGGAAATAAAATCAATTCCTGGTTGGAGGGCTTCATCATTAACTTTGAAACTAACCTCATTTGGAAAGGTGTTTACATTGAAAGAAAAAGACTGAAAGTAACTAGATTGAATAGGTTTAATGCCAATTTTTGAAAATGCTGCTGCAATATATTGCGCTGCAATCGAGTCTCCTGCGTTTACATAACCTCTCCCGTGAAATTCAGAGGAACACATGGTTTTCGTGAATTCTTTATAATCAAATTCTGATTGGGCCGTGGCATTGAGGAGTGATGCAAAGCTTAGAATGTATAAGTGCTTTTTCATTGTTATACTAAAACATATTTTGACTAATGTACATTAAAAAGTCCTTTTTTTTGACAGTAGGCAGGTGCTTTGTTCTCTTAAAAGTTGTTATCTTGGTTGCACTCTTGAAAGGCAAGGATTTCTTTTTGTTTAAGAGCCATATTGAAAAATAAAAAACTATGTTTTTAGAGCAGTTTCCGATTCAAAATAGATCTAATGGATGGATTGAAGTGATATGCGGCTCGATGTTTTCTGGTAAAACAGAAGAGCTTATTCGAAGACTAAGAAGAGCAGAGTTTGCTCGTCAAGATCTCGTGCTATTCAAACCATCGGTAGATATACGCTACAGCGACAAAAACGTTGTGAGTCATCGTGGTACTGAATTCAATGCGGTGTTGGTCGAGAATTCAAAAGAAATCTTGGCAGCTGTTAAGAATCAAAAAGTTGTCGCGATTGATGAAGCCCAGTTTTTTGATTCACAATTGGTCGAGGTGGCCTCAGAGCTTGCAGGCCGAGGCATTAGAGTGATCCTAGCAGGATTGGATATGGACTATACGGGCGCGCCTTTTGGCCCAATGCCCGCGTTACTTGCAGCAGCCGAGTATGTTTCAAAAGTTCATGCCATTTGTGTTTCTTGTGGTAATTTAGCGCAATTTTCAAATCGATTGGTTTCTGATACAGACCAGGTAATGCTCGGTGCTGTCGAAGAATATCGTCCTTTGTGCCGTTCTTGTTTTAATAAGTCTTCGTCGTGAATTTTCAACTTTCGAGTCTTGAACTTGCCCATGTTTTAAAATGTGAGAAGGACACTTTTAATAAGGATTTTATACTTAGTGAGGTTGTCTGCGATACCCGTAAAATCATCAATGGTAAAGGCGTTGTTTTTTTTGCCTTACAGGGAAAATATCGGAATGGAGCGTCGTTTATCAACGAGGCATACCAAAAAGGAGTTCGTGTATTTGTTTTGCGTCAATTGCCGAACAAAACTTATGATGATGCCATTTATTTAAGAGTGGTAGAACCTTTAAATGCCTTAATCGAGTTTGCTGGTTGGTACAGGGAAAAATTTCAAATACCTGTTATAGCAATCATTGGCACACATGGTAAAACGACAATAAAAGAGTGGGTTGGGTTATTGTTAAAAGAAAAATATCACCTCGTTAAATCTCCGAAAAGTTACAACTCAAAACTGGGAGTCGCTATGTCCCTTCTTGGTCTTCATAAAGATGCGGAAATGGGATTGTTTGAGGTTTCTATTACCCAAAAGGGTGAAGGTGCATTATTTAGATCGCTTATTCAACCTACACACACAATCATCTCACATGTCGGTATTAAACATAATGAGAGCTTCTCATCCACCCAAGACAAACACCAAGAGTATACGGCGTTTTTAAAAGGGTGCGACGTTGTATTCAGAATTGATGATAAGAACAATGAGGTCAAGGTGGGTAATAAAAATTTAGTTCATTCAAATGCTACGGCTGAGATGCAAGATTTTGGCTTCAACGATAAATTCAAATCGGAAAATTCTGCTATTTCAAAAAATGTAGCTTCGTTTTTCGGAATCAAAGTTCCTATTCATTATACTTTTTCTGATCTTGCAATGCGCCTGGAAACCTTTGCGGGTATTCATGATTCTTTGATAATAAACGATACGTACAGCCTTGATCTTGAGTCGTTAGAAACAGCTTTGCAGTATCAACTTAATGTAGCCAAGAATAGAAAAAGGATATTGTTCCTCCCTAAGAGCTTGGAAGAACAGTCTCACCCTTCGGTTAAAGCTTTAATTAAACGCTTTGGGAGTATAGATTGTCGCTACATTGATACTTTGGAAAGCGATTTGACGTTCGTTCAAAACAGCGTTGTTTTAGTTAAGGGAAATCAGGGTGCTTTTATGAATAAGTTTGCGCACAGCCTAAAATTAAAGCATCACAGAACTAAAATAAGTGTAAATCTAGGGGCTTTACGAAATAATATTCATGTTTTAAAAGATTTGATTCCTGATGGCACCAAAAGTTTAGTTATGGTGAAGGCGAACGCCTATGGCACAGGTCTAATTGAGACCGCTTCCTTTATTGAGGGGCTTGGAGTTGATTACCTTGGTGTGGCATACACTGATGAGGGTGTTACACTTAGAGAAAATGGTGTTAAATGTCCGATTCTAGTCATGAGTCCTGGTCCAGACGACTTTCAAGACTGTATTTCCTATGAATTAGAACCTTCAATTTATTCATTACAGTTGTTGGATGAGTTCATAAAGCTATTGATTTTGAAAAATAAGGTAGGTTTTCCTATTCACCTCAAACTTGATACAGGGATGCATCGTTTAGGAATTATACCTAAAGAGATCCCGAATTTTATAGACATTTTAAATACACAACCGGAAATACATTTAAAGGGCGTTTATTCACATTTTTCCGAATCTGATAATACAAAAGATCATTCTTTTACCGAGCAACAGTTAGATATATTTGAAGTATCTTGCGACTTAATAAAGAAATATGTTTCCTATCCTTTTATTAGGCATATTGCCAATTCAGGAGCGATCGTAAACTATCCGTATGCTTCATTCGACATGGTGCGAATGGGATTAGTGGTTTATGGTGTAACAGCGCATTCGGTTCTCGCTAAAAAGCTCAAACAAGTCATCGAATGGACGAGCGAGGTTGTTCAAGTTAAAAAACTGAAATTAGGTGATACTATAGGTTATAATCGTGCGTTTACAGCCCAACATGAAATGGATATCGCCGTAATTCCAGTAGGATATGCAGATGGTTTCAGGAGGGCTCTGAGTCAAGGCAAAGGATATGTGTTTATTGATGGCAAAAAATGCAAAACGTTAGGAAATGTATGCATGGACATGCTCATGGTTGATATTACAGGAATGAATGTTTTGGCAGGTGCATCTGTTGAGATAATTGGAAAACAACAAAGCTTAATGAATTTTGCTTCGCAACTTGAAACGATTCCTTATGAAGTTTTAACCTCCTTATCTTTAAGGGTTCACCGGAATTATATCGTAACTTAGCGCTTTAAATTAAGCATCAATGAAAATACCAGCAACACTTCTCTACTGCTTATTTTTTTAGTTTTAATACTTAACTTTTCTTAACTTAAATTGTTAGTTACCTAAATACACGATTATGAATAAAAGAGTAGAAGCAGCCCTCAACGACCAAATAAAGAAAGAAGCCTCATCTTCACAATATTATTTAGCTATGGCATCATGGGCCGAGTCCAATGGTTTGAATGGAACAGCAAGTTTTATGTATACGCATTCCGATGAGGAGCGTTTTCACATGCTCAAACTTGTGAAGTTTGTTAATGAGCGCGGAGGAAGAGCCGTAGTTCCTCAATTAGAAAAACCACCTCATGAATTTAAAAACTTAAAGAATGTCTTTGAATCCCTTTTAGAACATGAAATAGGTGTAACAGCAAGTATCAACAACTTGGTTGACATATGTTTACAAGAAAAGGATTACACGACACATAATTTCGTACAATGGTATGTTTCCGAGCAACTTGAGGAAGAGGCTTTGGCAAGAACAATATTAGACAAGCTCAATTTAATTGGAACAGATTCGGGAGGGATGTACATGTTCGATCGTGATATGGAAAATTCTTTAATTCAAGTCACCAATGCGAATGAAGCCTCCGGGCAATAGCTTTCAGTCGCATGAAAAAACTCGTATTTCTCATTGCGTTCATACCTTGTTTTCTTGGCGCTCAATCCGTTTATCGTTTTAACAATTATACGATCAATGATGGCCTTTCTCAAAGTTCGGTTAACACGGTTATTCAGGATGGTAATAGTGCACTATGGATTGGTACACAAGATGGTCTTAACCGTTTCGATGGCGTAAAATTTGAGATCTTTAATTCAGATGAGAATAAAGGGATTGATAATCCATTTATAACGAGTTCAACAAAAGCCCAAGATGGTAGTTTGTGTTTTGGAACACGAAATGGCTTGACGGTTTATAATCTCGATAAGGAATCTTTTCAAACATATTCCCCTGAGGGAAATCAAAACTTGGATATTTCTTCGGTTTGTGCCGGAAAGGGTCAGGATTTATGGGTGAGTACGCTCAACCAAGGCATATTACAATTTAACTTTAAAGAAAAGACCTTCAAAAAATTGAGTTGGGGAAATAGCGCAAAAGATATTCTCTCCCTTATCTATTTTCAGGGGGATTTAATTATTCACACAGGCGGTGAAGAATTATATGTTTACAATATAGAATCCAAAAGTTTAAAGCGGATCAGGACTGATGTCCTTGGTTTTGAGGATTTTTCTATTTTAAATATATGTTTGGTTTCAGATGAGAATATTTATATCGGTTCCAATTACGGTGTTTTTCAGTTGGATACAAAGTCACAATGCCTCCTTCGTGAATTTCAAAATTATCCAGTTTTAGGAACGGCAAAAATCAAGGATATTTGTTTATCACAAGGCCAATGGTTTTTTGCATCCTTAAATAACGGACTTTACACTATTGACGAAAATGGTGAATTAATTAATAGCACGCAGGACATGTTCCAAAAGAGTGCACTTATGTACAATAATCTCAGCTTCCTTTTTGAAGATATAAATCAAAAACTGTGGATTGGTAGTGAAAGAGGCATTTCTAGTTTTGACCCGAAATATTCAGGTTTTATTGGGGTTGGCCCTGGTGCGAACCCAAAAAAAAGCTTGCCTTCTCCGAACGTCTGGACGTTTTCGGAAGACGCTACTGCGAAATATTTATTTGTTGGTTCGGATATAGGTATTTCAAGATTAAATAGGGAAACAGGGTTGTTTCAACATTTTAATCGTTGGAATAAAGAAGCTAAAGCAGGAGAGAAAGAGGGACGGTTTAATGTCCTTTCCTCCTATTGTATAGATTCAACTTTACTTCTCGTTGGTTTCGAAGATGGCCTCTTCAAATTAGAAATAGAGGATGAGAAGCTTTTCAAATATACGAGGTTGAATTATGTCAATCCAATACTCTTATCAAAGTACAATCGAATATATGGTATTGAGCATTTGAATCAAAATAAATACCTTTTAGCCACCAAAGGAGCTGTCTTTTTATACAACCTAGAAACAGGTGATTCTCAAAGGTTTGAACACAATGTAAACCGCCCAAGTGAGTCACTCTCTCCTGGGGTATGTCGTGTGATTTATAAAGACCGAAAAAATCGTATTTGGTTCGCTACAAGCGCTGGTGGAATTAATTTACTAAGTAAAAACAAATCAGGGAATTATACGATTAAGCCACATCCGATTAATGCCAAAATTCAAAAAGTATGTAAGGACTATGCAACAGTGTTGTGTGATGATGCTCAAGGAAACCTTTATTTGGGAACCTATGGCTCAGGAATGCTTTATGTGGATTTAAAATCAGAGACCATAAAGAAAATCAACAAATCATCTGGCTTGCCAAATAATATTATTTACGGCATTTTAAACGACGGGAAACGAATTTGGGTCAGCACGAATAAAGGGATTGCATCTTACCGGCCAAATAGTAAAGAGGTGAAATCTTATCTCGAGATACATGGATTGGTTAGTAATGAATTTAATTCCAATGCGTTTTTTAGTTCATCTAACGGAGAACTTTATTTTGGCTCAATATACGGTTACAATGTTTTTCGTCCTGATGCATTGAACATCGCGGATACTGACCAGGAAGTTATCATTACCAAGTTCAAATTGAATGGAGATTGGTTGAAGCCGGGAGAAGAAGGATCGCCATTAAAACGGCCAATTGCGAAAACCTCTTCTATTGAACTCCCTTATACAAATAGAAGTTTTACCATTCGGTTTCAAACAAGTGATCTTTCAAACCCTGAATTGACACAATTTAAATATGAACTCACAGGCTCAGGCGAAAGGTTCATTGAGAATAATCGTGAAATAACCTTTAATTCATTATCTCCAGGCGAATACACACTAAAGATTTATGCTAAACTTGGAGAAGGAGAGTGGAGTTCTAAACCGAGAGTCTTGGAAGTTTCAATCTTGCCGCCTTACTGGGGGACTTGGTGGTTTTGGACTATTGTTGCTCTAGTTATTTCTGTTTTTGTATTTCTCTTTTTTAGAAGAAGAATTGAAACTGAGCGAAGAGAACAAGTCAAATTAGAGATTAAAGTCACTGAAAGAACCCGAGAGATAAGTAATCAGAAAACGCGTATTGAAGAACAAAGTAAACAACTTGAGTTAGAAAAGAACAATGTTGTTCGTCAACAGGAACTACTCCAAAAGGAAAAGGACAATGCTGAACGCTGGCTTGCAAATGCGCTTCCTGAAGAGGTTGTTCGTGAATTAAAAGTAAAGGGAAAGGTAGATGCAAATGCCTTTGATCGCGTTTCCGTTATGTTTACAGATGTCGTTGGCTTTACAAATATTTCGAAGAGAATGCGTCCTAGTCGCTTGGTGAAACGTTTAGATGTTTTGTTTAGACGGTTTGATGAGATTATTCAAAACAATGATTTAGAGAAAATTAAAACAATTGGAGATGCCTACATGTGTGCCGGGGGAATTCCAATTGAAAATTCGACAAATCCTATGAATGCCTGTATTGCAGCACTGCACATACAAGATTACATGTCCAAGTTAAAATTTGATGCGATTGCGAACCATAGTGATTATTGGGAACTCAGACTAGGAATTCATACAGGTCCATTGGTAGCAGGGATTATAGGAGATTTGAAGCTCGCTTATGATATCTGGGGTCCAACCGTAAATCAGGCGCAACAAATGGAGAAGTATGGGGCTCCTGGCGAGGTTACTATCTCGGGCAAAACATTCACTTTTATTGAGCCTTACTTCGAGTGCCTCCACAAAGGGAAGGTAACTATTAAGGGAGGGCTTGAGGTGGACATGTATGCTGTGTTAAATATTAAAACGGAATTGTCTGAAAAGGGAGAGGGGTTATTTCCCAATGAAAAATTTAGTGAGATTGTAGAGCTTCATCATTTTAGCTCTATTAAATATTACAAAACAGAACATTTTGTTTTGGATTACTTGAAAAAGGGCTTATCAGAAAAACTTCTATATCATTCAGTTCATCATTCCATTGACGTAGTTCAGGCAGTTGAGAGGATCGCTTTGTCCGAAGGAGTGACAGATGAAGGACTTTTTTTATTGAAAACGGCTGCGATTTTGCATGATGCTGGATTTGTGAAACAATATGAAAACAATGAGAGCATAGGTGCCGAAATGGCGGCGGAATGGCTTCCTAATTACGGATATACAGAGCAGCATATAAAGACAATTGTAGAATTGATACATGTTACAGAAATCCCGCATAAACCGATAAATAAGCTTCAAGAAATTATTTGTGACGCGGACTTAGACTATCTGGGGAGAGATGATTTTGAAAAGATTTCAAACCGTTTGCGTTTAGAACTTCGCGGAATGAAAAAATTAGCAAGCGATCGGGAATGGGATAAAATTCAAGTTTCATTTTTGAAGAAGCATAAATACTTTACGAAAACATCTATAAAGGCGAGGCGTAAGAAAAAGAAAGAGAACTTAAAGGTCGTCCAAAAACGCGTTGAAGAAGATGAATATCAAGATTAATTCAGCTCCTCACAGAGTTCTACGAGTATGCCATTTGTTGATTTAGGGTGTAGAAAAGCAATTTTTTTATTATCAGCGCCTTCCTTTGGTGTTTCATGAATTAGAACGAATCCTTCTTTACCCAATCGGGCAATCTCAAATTCAATATCTTCTACCTCAAGCGCTAAATGATGAAATCCTTCTCGGTTTTTGCTCAGAAATTTGGCGATTGAAGAGGAAGGGTTTGTTGCCTCGAGAAGTTCGATTTTTGATTCACCAAGGGCTATAAATGCGGTTTTTACAGATTCAGAAGCAACGATCTCTGTCTTATACATTTCTTTACCCAAAAGTTTTTCAAATACGGAGATTGATTTTTCTATGGATTCGACAGCAATGCCTAGATGCTCTATTTTTTTAATCATTTCCCCGCTTTTAAGAATTTTTCAGTTTTATTATCATAGTTCATGTAATATATGCCATTGACAATATTTCGACAATCAACTTTATCGGAATAACCAATTTTCAATAAATTACCGAATGCATCCCATACCTCATACCTCGTTTTCTGTTTTTCTCCGTTAGAGTAAAAAAAGATATCATCGCGTACACTTGTAGGTGACATTGTGAATGAAGTAATCGAGGATTCTTGTATCACCTCTTTTGAAATTCTTTTTTCGCCAGAATTATCTTTTTGGGTAACTCTGAATTTATTAAGGCCCGAATGAAGGGGTACTTTAAATGAGTATTTATTAATTGATTTTTTGCCTTTTCCTCGCACTTGACCGACGCTTACCCAATTGTTCCACTTGTATTGTTCTACATCGAAATCTAAAACACCGAGTTCATTCGTTGTGACCCATTCTAACGTAGATTGGTCGCGCATACTGATAGAGTTCAGTTCAAAAGTACTTGCTGGTAGTAAGATCTGGGGATTCAAAAAACGAGGCGTACACCCCTCAAAGTGTTCGATAACCACAAAAACGTCATCACCAAGATCTAGATTAAAAAGACCAAAGTCCACTTCGAAATTAGGGGATTGAATTGAGGCAGGAAGCACATCTCCATTAACGGTAACTTTTATAATACAGTAACCGAATCCATCGATTTGCTTTGGGTTTTTTATAAATAACTTCTCTCCTTGGTATTGCCCTTCAGTTGACAGCAGTTTGTATTGGCTAATAAGCGTAAATGGAATGATAAAAAGAAGGAAACTTAAAAACTTCATAGCGTGAATCAGTGAAACAATATTAGTGCCAATAAACTTAAAAAGCAAGACAAGGACAAATGGACATTAAAATGTATTTTTGCACTATGAGTTTTGATATTGTAAAATCGTTACACATCATTTTTGTTGTTTGTTGGTTTGCGGGATTGTTTTATATGGTCCGACTCTTTATCTATCATAAGGAAGCACAAATTGGACCTGTGGATGAAAAAACAATTCTATCAAAGCAATTTAAAATTATGGAGCACAAGCTTTGGTGGATTATAACAACACCATCGATGGTTCTGACTGTTCTTTTTGGTGCCTGGATGATTGTTTTAAATCATGAATATTACCTCTCTCAACCATGGATGCATTTGAAGCTTTTATTCGTTCTGCTTTTGATTGTATACCATTTTTTCACCCAAAGGATTATGTATCTAATTCAAAGTGAATCATTACGTTGGTCAAGTACCCAACTTAGGCTATGGAATGAGCTTGCTACACTATTCTTAGTAGCTATTGTTTTCCTAGTCGTGCTTAAAAGCACGCTCAATTGGTTGTATGGAACAGTCGGTTTCTTTGCCGTAGGTTTAGGGCTAATGACAGCCGTCCGTATGTACAAGAGATTTAGGTCGTAATACTACCCTTAAATCTTCACTAAATTGTATTGTTTCTTTTAAAAGTTTAGTTACCTTTGCACAAAATTTTTGAAAAGACATTTTTAACGTGAAGAAAGCACTAACATATTTCATAATCGCCTTAGTTTTTTCTGTGACCTCGTTTGCTGTTATGGCAAATGACCACAAAGAAGAAAGTCAAGAGGAAAAAGAGTTTGATGTAAGCGAGATGATTATGCATCACGTTAAGGATGCCCACGAATGGCACTTATGGGGCCCCGAGCACGGTGGAACATCAATCTATTTGCCGGTTATTTTAAAAACAGATGAGGGTATTGAGACTTTTTCGTCATCGCATTTGTATCACGGAGAATTAGTTCATATCGGAGAAAACCATTACTACAAGGGTACAGGTCCTGCCGAAGGCTTTGCTATGTTTCATGAGAAAATATATGAATTAGATGAGCATGGAATGCTTCATTTCGAGGATGGTCATGTACATGGTAATGTTAAACCAATGGATTTCTCAATAACCAAAAATGTCACTTCTTTATTCATAGGATCATTCTTGGTTTTTATCCTTATGTTTTCTTGTGCTAGATTTTACAAAAAAAATGGCGCTGTAGCTCCAAGGGGGATTGCGAAGTTTTTGGAGCCGCTAATACTCTTCGTTCAGGACGATATCGCAAAGGCAAATATCAATGAAAAGAAGTACAAGAAATTTGTGCCATTTTTATTGACGGTTTTCTTTTTCATTTGGATCAATAACCTTTTAGGTTTAATCCCGATTTTCCCAGGCAGCGCGAATTTAACTGGAAATATATCTGTTACTTTCTTTCTTGCCTGTCTGACTTTAATCATAATTTTAGTAAACGGTAATAAAAACTATTGGGGACACATTTTTGCACCTCCAGGCGTGCCGAAGGCATTGTTACCTATTATGATTCCAATTGAAATTGTTGGAATATTTACCAAACCTTTTGCCTTGATGATTCGATTGTTTGCTAACATAACAGCAGGACATATTATCATTTTGGCATTAATTTCAATCATATTTATAAATAAAAATGTGGCATGGGGTGCACTCTCTGTTCCGATGGCTTTATTTATTTCTGTGTTGGAATTGTTAGTAGCTGCACTTCAGGCATATTTGTTTGCGATGTTGTCAGCTTTATTTATCGGTGCAGCCGTTGAGGAAGCGCACCATTAATTAGTAATTTTTAAATTCTATATAGTATGTACGGAAGTATAGCAGCAATTGGAGCAGGACTTGCAGTTTTAGGAGCAGGTATTGGTATTGGACAAATCGGTGGTAAAGCCGTTGAAGGTATCGCACGTAACCCTGAAGCTTCAGGTAAAATTACAACAACAATGATTATTGCAGCAGCCTTGATTGAGGGTGTAGCATTATTCGGTGTGGTAATTGGCCTTTTAGGAGGAACACCTGCGTAGTAATTAGAATGAGTTCTGCCACTACGGTTGGTAGTGGCAGAATTTTTAAAATTTAAATTAAAAGAAATGGATTTAGTATTACCAGATTTTGGATTGTTATTTTGGACAGGGCTCGTTTTCTGTTCACTACTTTTCCTTTTGGCTAAGTTTGCTTGGAAGCCTATTCTCAGTGCTGTTAACGAAAGAGGGAACAGTATAGCTGAAGCATTGGAGCTCGCAGAAAAAACACGAGAGGAAATGAAAACCTTAAAGGCTGAAAATGATCAGATTCTTAAGGTTGCAAAAGCGGAACGTGATGAGATTTTAAAAGATGCAAAGCAAACTTCGAATGCGATGATTGAGTCCGCTAAAGAGAAGTCAAAAGAAGAAGCACAGAAAATTGTAGATGCGGCTCGGGATTCGATAAGATCAGAAAAAGCAGCAGCAATGGCAGAACTTAAAACACATGTTGCGGCAATTTCTTTAGAAATAGCAGAAAAGGTTGTAAGAACAGAATTATCATCTGATGAAAAGCAGAAAGCGCTTGCCAGTAATTTGGCATCAGATATCAATATGAATTAACCATGAGATCAACTAAGTCAGCGATTCGTTATGCGAAAGCATTTTTAGAATTGTCTTCAGAATCAAACTCTGTAGACCTTGTTGCCGTGGATATGGAACGCATTGTTGAAGCAGGTCTTGAGACTGGAGAATTTCAACTTTTCTTGAACTCCCCAATTGTTAAGACTGATAAGAAAATATCGATATTAAAGGCATTGTTCCCTGAGTTTACAGAACTCACATCCTCTTTCGTTGAATTGATTACAAAAAATAAAAGAGAGTATCTTCTTACAGAAATCGCAAGCGCTTTCGTGAATTTACTCAAAAAACAAAAAGGCATTGTCCCGGTATCAGTTACTAGTGCTGTGAAATTAGAAAAACAAACCCTCGTTCAGATACTCGATAAGTTAAAAACTCATGTTGACGGAGATTTTGAAGTAACTGAAGAGGTTGATCCATCGTTGATAGGTGGATTTATTGTGAAAATGGATGATAAGCAAATAGATGCTTCCATAGCAACACAATTGAATAGAATGAAAATAGAATTGGCTAATTAATTTTTTAAAAAACAAATAACATGGCGGATATTAAACCAGCAGAGGTTTCAGCAATTTTGAGAGAACAGCTTTCCGGCTTTCGATCAGAAGCGGAATTGCAAGAAGTAGGAACAGTACTGCAAATTGGAGATGGTATTGCAAGAATTTATGGACTTACAGGTGTTCAGTACGGAGAATTAATTGAATTTGACGGCGGTATGCAAGGTATTGCATTGAACCTTGAAGAAGATAATGTAGGTGCAGTACTTCTTGGTAAGTCATCAAGTGTTAAAGAAGGAGATACAGTACGTCGACTCGGAAAAATTGCTTCTGTTGAGGTGGGTGAGGGTATTGTTGGTCGTGTTGTAAATACATTGGGTGAACCTATAGATGGTAAAGGGCCAATTCAAGGTGAATTACACAATATGCCGATTGAAAGAAAAGCACCAGGTGTTATTTTCCGTCAGCCCGTAAATGAACCACTTCAAACGGGAATTAAGGCTGTGGATTCAATGATTCCAATTGGAAGAGGTCAAAGAGAACTTATCATTGGTGACCGTCAAACAGGTAAAACGACAGTTGCGATTGATACAATTATAAACCAAAAGGAATTTTTTGATAGGGGAGAGCCTGTCTTTTGTATTTATGTAGCGATTGGTCAAAAGGGATCGACCGTTGCAGGAATAGTAAAGAAATTAGAGGATGCTGGCGCAATGGCGTATACAACTATTGTTGCTGCAAACGCATCTGATGCCGCACCTATGCAATTTTACGCACCAATGACGGGAGCTGCTATTGGAGAGTATTTTAGAGATACAGGTAGACCAGGATTGATTATTTATGATGATTTATCGAAACAGGCGGTAGCGTATCGTGAGGTTTCTCTTCTTCTAAGAAGACCTCCAGGTCGTGAGGCTTACCCAGGTGATGTATTCTACCTTCACTCGAGATTACTTGAGAGAGCAGCGAAAGTTATTTCCGATGATACAATCGCAAAAGAGATGAATGATCTTCCTGAATCATTAAAGTCTAAAGTTAAAGGAGGCGGTTCATTAACAGCACTGCCAATTATTGAAACACAGGCAGGTGATGTATCTGCATATATTCCCACGAATGTAATTTCAATTACAGATGGTCAGATTTTCTTGGAATCAGATTTGTTTAACTCTGGTATTCGTCCAGCTATTAATGTTGGTATTTCTGTATCCCGTGTAGGAGGATCAGCTCAGATTAAATCAATGAAAAAGGTTGCAGGAACACTAAAGCTTGACCAAGCCCAGTATCGTGAGCTAGAAGCATTTGCGAAATTTGGTTCTGATTTAGATGCAGCAACAAAAGCTGTACTTGATAAAGGAGCTCGTAATGTTGAAATCCTAAAGCAAAAAGAAGGAGATCCGTTTACAGTTGAAAGACAAATCGCTATTATTTATGTCGGTACGAAGGGATTGATCCAGAATGTGCCTATCAATAAAGTAAAAGAATTTGAAAACGAATATTTGGATTTCCTTGAAGCAAAGCATGCAGATGTAATGGCCTCTCTGAAGTCAGGTAAATATACAGATGAGAATACAGCGGTACTTGAAAAAGTAGCTAAAGAACTCGCAAGTAAATACTAAGAAAACAGCTTAGTTCAGAAAAAAGTTATCGATGGCAAACTTAAAAGAGATACGAAATAGAATTTCATCCGTTGGATCTACAATGCAGATTACCTCTGCAATGAAAATGGTTTCTGCGGCAAAATTAAAAAGAGCTCAAGATGCAATAGTACAAATGAGACCGTATGCTGTAAAGTTGAAAGAGATTCTAACGAACTTGAGCGCTACACTTGATTTATCGGAAAATGCCTTTTCTGAAGCGCGTGAAGGTGGAAAAACCCTGATTGTTGGAGTTACCTCCAATAGAGGTCTATGTGGTGGATTTAACAACAATATTGTTAAAAGCATTAACGAAACGATTTCAACTGAATTCAATAATTCTAATGAGGTCCATGTATTATGTTTAGGAAAGAAAATAAGAGATGCCTACAGGCGCTCAGATCGGTTTTACACGAATGATTACCTTACTGAACGTGAGGATGTTTATGCCGACCTTACCTTTGAAAACGTATCTGAAGTAGCAAATGAGTTAATGGAATTGTACAATTCAGGAGCATTCAATAAAATTTATGTTGTTTATAATAGATTTGTGAATGCAGCTACACAAAGAATTGAAACTGAACAATTTTTGCCAATTCAAGCTCCTGAAGTCGATAGTTCTAAAGCGACCACAGGGGATTATATTTTTGAGCCTTCAAAAGAAGAAATCATTGAGGATCTAATACCGAAATCATTGAAAGTTCAACTTTTCAAGGCTATTCTTGATTCGAACGCAGCAGAGCATGGAGCTCGAATGACAGCTATGCATAAGGCTACAGATAATGCTAGTGACCTTCAAAAGGAGTTGAAATTGAGCTACAACAAAGCACGTCAGGCAGCGATTACAAACGAAATTTTAGAGATTGTTGGTGGAGCGGAAGCTTTGAATGCTTAAATTAGTGCAAAACACTCTTTATGGATTCGAATATCAAAGTTCTTATTGTTGATGACCACAAACTCATTAGTGAAGCTTGGTCCTCACTTTTAAAAGATGCCCCAAATATTTCAGTAATAGGGACGGCGGACAATGTCGATGATGCCTATACCATGTCAATGCAGTACAAACCAGAGATTGTACTGATGGATATAAACTTGGGAGAGGGTAGTGGTTTTGATGCCACAGAAAAAATAAATGATAGTTTACCGAAAACAAGAGTTATAGGCCTTTCTTTGCACGATGATATTACATACGTCAAAAAATTCCTTTCCATAGGAGCAAAGGGATACCTAACCAAGAATACAACCAAAAGCGAATTAATAGAGGCAATTCATAGTGTTTTCAAAGGTGAGACCTTTATCGCATCCGACATTAAAGACCGTTATTTCACCTCACTTTTAAATGTTGATTCTGAGGCTAAAAAAGAATTAACGATGAAAGAAATTGAAATCGTTAAGCACATCGCAAAAGGCCTTACTTCCAAGGAGATTGCCGAAAAGCTTTTCATCTCTCATAGAACAGTTGAAACACATCGACACAATATTCTTAAAAAATTAGATATGCCGAATTCTGCACAGCTCAGCAGTTGGGCAAAGGATAAGGGGTATGTCTAAGGAAGCAATTCAGGTCTTACTTCTTTGAAATATTTATAAATAATTACCGTTTTCAATTTAGCTAAAGAAACGAAAGCCTAAGATTTCGTTTGTATTATAAAAAGCTTCATGAAAACGTCTGATCTATTTTTTCTAAGTATTTTCTATATTATTTTCGGATGCAGAAAAGTCAATAATACCTGTACTGTTGCTGACTATCCGGATGCTCCAGGTTCCAATGGGTATAACTTCTATGGGGGGTCAGGCGAAGAAGCCCACGGTCATTTTATCCTGACGTGTTCTGATGGTGGTTATCTTCAGGTTGGTGAAACGGGATTTATTCCCAATTCAGCAAAAGTTTTAGTGGTAAAAATCGATCAAGGGGGAGCTCTCCAATGGTCAAAGGAATTTTCAAGCGGATCTGGTCACAACCTAGGTAATTCCGCATTTGAAGCAGACGATGGCTATTTTATTTGCGGTTCTTTAAATGAAAATAGTGCCATAATCAAGCTCAATAAATTAGATGGTAGTGTTGTTTTCGAAAAAACACATGACAATGGCGGAAGTGATGCTTTTGAGCACATGAGCGTTACGCCAGAAGGTATCATTGCGGTTGGATATGTTCAAGCCGAAGACAATTTAAATACCTTTTTTACGGAAGGCCAAGGATATCTTACCATTCTTGATGGAAACGGAAATAAATTAAGTGGGATTAATCTCGAAAACACTATAGCTCATGCTTATCGGATTAAAAAATCAGGGTCTGATTTCATGGTTTCCGGTCTTACAGAGGGAGCGAATGATTATGCACTTTTAAAGATTGATGCTTCAGGAAATATTATTTGGAATAAAACCTTTGGTGGCGCTAATTTAGACCATTGCTTTGCAATGGACTTGTCGACAGAAGGTGATATATTTCTCTCGGGGCATACGTTAACTGGAACTGAAAACTGGGATGCATACACCATGAAAATTGATATGGATGGCAATCAGCTTTGGGAATCTAAAACCGGAAATCCTCGTGGCTTTGACCCCAAATACATCCATGATGAAGTTTGGGGAATAAAAGCAACTTCAGACGGGGGTTGTATTATTGTTGCTGGTACAGGTGATGAATACAGCACCTATAAAAGACGCTGTGGTAATGATGGAGATGATTCCAATACCTGGCATGTTTATTTGGTGAAATATGATGGCAATGGCAATGTCCAATGGCAAAAGACCTATGGCGACGCTGAGGGTAGCGATTGGGCGGGAGAAGATATTGATTTAACTGCAGACGGTGGAGCTATTGTTGCTGTGGACAATGGTTCTTTTGGTTTTCTTAAAATCTCACCTTTTTAAATTTATCTATTGATCACTATGAAAACACAAAACTATTTACTTCTTCTTTTTCTGATTACCTCGGTCTTATCCATTAATGCACAGGACAAATCTGATATAGGATTGAATTTCTCTTCTAATTTCACTTTTAGAACCCTAAAAACGAATGATACAGACTTTCAATGGCTCATTGACCATAGAAATGAGGACGAGCAGGCTAAATTTGGCTTTAATATTGGAGGAACATATTCGTATCAGTTTGACAAAGGGCTCACAATTTTGATGGGTATTCAGTATACTAGGTTTGGTAACAGAAGAAGCAATATTTTATTTCAAGGTCCAGAGATCAATGGAATAGGATCTTTTCAAAACAGCTATGGATACGTAGGAGTGCCCCTTACAATGGGTTATACTTATGATTTTAATGACAAATGGGGGCTTACGGCTGCTGTTGGAGCTATACTAAGTGTTTTATTAGATGATCGAGGCTCATATATCATTCAGTGGTCGGATGGCACTGCTATGTCAGATGCAGTTGTGAATTTAGATAATCCTAATGACTTTTATCGATTCCACCCCATATTTAGATCGAGTATCGGCTTAAAATATCAGCTTTGGGATGCTTTTTATGTTAAATTCGAGCCCACCTTTCAATATTCTTTAACACCAATAAAGGACGCACCAGTTCATGAAAGATTATACAGTATTGGCTTGAATACGGGGGTTCATTATATTCTCGGTTCTAGAAAAAATAATCCTTTACCATAAATCAAAAGCCAGACTTGTTTGTTGTAATGATATATGCAAACTCAAACAACGGAACATCAATTCTATTTCCCTACGGATTGGAAGTCTATTTACGAACGCATTCAGGCCATTGATCCAATTAAATATGCATCAACGCGCAATTTTCAGAATGGTGCCTTAACTTTATTGGGCCCGTATATTTCTCGTGGTGTGATTTCTACAAAGTTTGTTTTCGAACATGTCAATTCTTTGGATTTGGAATGGAAGGTAACTGAAAAACTTGTTCAAGAATTGGCTTGGAGGGATTATTGGCAGCAGATATGGGTTGTAAAACATAACCAGATAGAATCAGACTTTAATTTTGAGCAAAAAGATATTTTGCATACAGGAGTTCCTACTTCTATTGTTGAGGCAAATACCGGGATTGAAGCCATTGATGAAGCCGTTGAAAATTTTTATAAAACTGGCTATTTGCACAACCACATGCGAATGTATATTGCAGCAGTATGCTGTAATATTGGAAAGTATCACTGGAGTGCACCGGCCAAGTGGATGTACGCAAACCTACTTGATGGTGATTTGGCAAGCAATCATCTGAGCTGGCAATGGGTCGCTGGTACATTTTCCAATCGAAAATATGTAGCCAATCAAGAGAACATCAATAAATACTTCAACAGTACTCAGCGCAATACTTTTTTGGATGTTCCTTATGAGGCATTTAACAATCTAGAAGTCCCTGCTGAGTTACTGCAAAGTCAAAATAGTATAACCGAGATCAAGTACCCTGAGTCCATTTCACCTTTAGACCTAGAAGAGAAGAAAACGTTGGTTTATAATTATTATAATCTTGACCCATTATGGCATGAAGGAGAAGACGTACAGCGTGTATTATTAATTGAGCCAGTTGTTTTTGAGCGTTATCCAATCAGCCAAAAGTGTATGGACTTTGCATTAGGTCTTTCTTCGAGTATCAAGGGTATTAAGATTTTTGTCGGATCCTTTACCTCACTAAAAACACAGCTAAAGGATTCAGAAATTATCTTCAAAGAGCACCCATTAAATGCCCACTATCAAGGTGTTCTAGAGGATCGAGATTGGATGACTTCCGTTGAAGGCTATTTTCCGGGATTCTTTAAGTTTTGGAACAAAGCAAAAAAGGAGTTGGTCAAGTGAAGGAAGCATTGAATATTGTTTGGTTAAAGAGGGACCTGCGCTTGCAAGACCACCTTCCCTTTTTTGAGGCTGAAAATAATTCAACGCATAATTACCTGCCTATTTATATTTTGGAGCCATCTGCAATTGCCTATCCAGATTGTTCTTTAAGACACTTACAGTTTGTATATCATTCTATTTTGGAGATGAATAGGGTCTTGAAAGCCTTTAACAGAAAGGTTCATGTTTTACATGGAGAGGCGATAGAGGTTTTTAATTTCTTAATAGAAAAATTTGACATCCAAAATGTATATTCCTATCAGGAGAGTGGTGTAAAGGTGACTTGGGATCGCGACAAAAATGTTTCTTCCTTATTTAAAAGCAAAGGTATCAAATGGACAGAATTTCAACGTGATGGAATTATTCGAGGTATTAAAAATAGAGTCAATTGGGACAAAAATTGGTTTGCTGCTGTGAACTCTCCGCTGATATTGAATGTATACTCGCAGAATGAAGCGCTTGAAAAATGCTTTCCTTTTGAGTTGCCAGAAACCCTTCTTAAGTCACTGCAAAATTATCCTGAAGCGTTTCAGAGAGCCGGCGAAAGTTATGCCATGCGTTATATAAGTTCCTTTTGTGAAGGACGTGGTTCGAACTACAGCCGTCATATTTCAAAACCTAAAGAGAGTCGAAAATCTTGTGGAAGAGTATCGCCTTACTTGGCTTGGGGGAATTTATCGGTGCGTCAAGCCGTTCAATTTGTTCGGAACCACCCAAACTATGATGCGAATAAGCGCAGCTTTAACAATCAACTTACGCGACTAAAATGGCGCTGTCATTTTATTCAAAAATTTGAAGTAGAGTGCACCTACGAAACGCATTGTGTAAACCGAGGATATGAAACTTTGGAATATGAAAGCAACTCTGAATTCCTTGAAGCTTGGAAAAAAGGACAAACCGGTTTTCCATTGGTCGATGCTTGCATGCGGTGTTTGATTGCAACGGGTTGGATCAATTTTAGAATGCGGGCCATGCTGGTCTCCGTATTGTGTTTTCACTTAGATTGCAATTGGAAAAAAGGGGTGTATTATGTTGCGCAACAATTCTTGGACTACGAACCAGGGATTCATTTTCCACAATTTCAGATGCAGGCAGGAACGACTGGAATAAATACCATTCGGATGTACAACCCCATCAAGCAATCTCAAGAGCACGATCCAAATGGTGTGTTTATCCGAGAATGGGTCCCCGAATTAAAAAACATCCCAGTTGAATTTATTCACGAACCTTGGAAAATGACCGTTATGGAGAAAGAGTTTCATGACATAGATAATGATTATCCCGAGCCAATTGTAGATTTAACAGCAGTTGCCAAAATTGCAAGAGTAAAAATTTGGGGACACCGAAAGCATAAAGAAGTCAGAATAGACAGCAAAAGAATTGTTGCATTACACACTAGAAACAATGGAAAAAAGAAAAGCCGTTAACCTTATTTTCCCGCACCAGCTTTTTGAGAAAAATGCGTTGCTTGAAATTACTTGTGAAACGTATATTATTGAAGAGTATCTGTTTTTTAAGCACTACAAGTTTCACAAACAAAAGATTGCATTTCACAGGGCTTCAATGAAAGCCTACGCTGATTTCCTGAAATCAAAAAACGCATCAATAAATTATATTGAAGCAACGGATACAAAGAGCGATATTCGGATTCTTTTAGAGGAATTATTAGCGTCTGGTATTACCCAGGTAAACTTCTATGATCCAGTTGACAATTGGCTATTAAAAAGGATAAAATCATTTTCAGGTCGTATACATTTCAACATACTTGAGACGCCTTATTTCATAAATTCAAATGAGGATTTGAGTACCTTTTTTAGAGCGGACAAGAAGTCTTTTTTTCAAACCACTTTCTACAAACAGCAACGTGTAAAGCATAACGTTTTAATGGATAAAGATGGCAGCCCAAGAGGAGGGAAATGGACCTATGATATTGACAACAGAAAAAAATACCCAAAAGGTCAGCAGCCTCCTGAAATCCAATTTCCTAAATCAAGTTTTTATTGGGAAGAGGCCATGCAATATGTAGGTACTCACTTTAAAGACTACCCCGGTGTCCTTGAGGCCAAACGCATTTACCCAATTACCTTTGAGGAAACAAACCTATGGTTGGCACGTTTTTTAAAGGAGCGTTTTGAAGAGTTTGGGATTTATGAAGATGCTATCGTCAAAGAGGAAATATTTTTAAATCATAGCTTGCTTTCGCCACTAATGAATACAGGTTTGCTTTCGCCACGAGACGTGATCAATCAAAGTTTGCTCTTTGCGAATAAGAATGATATACCATTAAATTCATTGGAGGGGTTCATTCGGCAAATTATGGGATGGAGAGAGTTCATTCGTGGGATGTATATCTGTAAAGGAAGCTATTCCCGAACGCAGAATTTTTGGGGTTTTGAACGGAAAATCCCGAAAAGCTTTTACGATGGCACGACCGGAATTGAGCCGATAGACGATACGATTAAAAAAGTTTTAGCTACCGGTTATTGTCACCATATAGAGCGACTGATGGTGCTTGGTAATTTCATGCTGCTCTGTGAATTTCATCCAGATGAGGTCTACCGTTGGTTCATGGAATTGTTCATTGATGCCTATGACTGGGTCATGGTTCCTAATGTTTATGGAATGAGTCAGTTTGCTGACGGGGGAACTTTTGCGACCAAGCCCTACATTGGTGGTTCTAACTACATCAAGAAAATGAGTAACTACGGTCAAGGACCCTGGTCTGCTATTTGGGATGGTTTGTTTTGGCGTTTTATATCTGTTAATCAAGATTTTTTTCTTAAAAATCCTAGAATGTCAATGATGGTTCATTCTTTTAATCGAATGTCTGATGAGAAGAGAACGCTACACCTAGAAAATGCAGCAGCATTTTTAGCTCAGCTAGATAGGAAGTAAGAATTTTGAAACATTCTTTTGACTTTAGAACCAACATAGGGATTTTCGATGTAAACGAGAATAATTGTGTTGATTTGAGATTGGTTGCTCTTAATGGCTCTGACCTTTACGCTTTGGGGGACATCAAGGACTATACACTACCTTAAAAGTAGAGATGTTACTTTGAAAAATGAAGTTCAATCTGTTCCTCAACATAGGAGCTTACTTCTTCGTTTTCAACCGCTTCAAGAACTTCTCCCAAGAAGGCCTTAACCAAAAGCTCTTTAGCTGACTTCTCTGACAGTCCTCTTGAACGTAAATAAAATACAGCTTCATCATCCAATTGACCTGTGGTAGAACCATGAGAACATTTCACATCGTCGGCATAGATTTCTAGTTCAGGCTTTGAGTTTACCGTACCAGTCTCACTTAATAAAATATTTGCATTTGACTGAAAGGCATTGATTTTCTGTGCGTCTTTGCGAACAAATACTTTTCCATTGAATACGTTCGTTGCGCGATCGTCAATCACACCTTTGTATAGTTCCTTTGAGTAACAATTTGCAACTTTATGATCCACAGTTGTGTGATTGTCACAATGTGACTTACCTTTTAAAGTATAGGCTCCATTCATAAATGTTTCGCAATTGCTACCATTCACATTGATCAATAAATCATTTCGAGTCAACCTACCTGACAAAGGAAAGGTATTCATTGTAAAAGAGCTATTTGCTGCTTGATTGACATATTCTCGTTGTAAATCGAACGTATCGTTACCATTCTTTTGAATTTTATGGATACTTAGGTTTGCATTTTCTCCAACATCAATATAGGTGGATGCATTGATGAAACTTGCGTTATTTTCAGCGCCTTGAAAGTTCAAAATAACTGTTCCTTTCGACCCTTTTTTGCAGTTGATAAAAAGCCTTGGGAAAATTGCGGTATTATGATTGTTATCGAACACCAATTCTATTGACTTATTCTCTGAATCATCAAAAGTAAGTTCAACTGCGCATGAACAATAGAGCAAGTTGAGGGCATCAAACGGGCTCTCTGTATAACGCTCTGGTAAACTATCCCATGAAGTTTTAATACCAGGGGTATCTGTCTGCCCTTCAGCGATATGACCGTTTATGATGTGAACCTTACGGCCATTATTTGATATGGTATTTGCCGGTTTATTGTTTGATTTTGAGGCTGAAGCATTGAGTAGAAGTTTATTCAGGCCATTAACATTTGTATATTTCCATGCTTCATTTTTTCTGGTAGGGAAATCTGAAATCTCAAGTAGCGACTGGGCTCTTTGTTTTGCTACCTCTGTTAACGGAAGCGCTGTTTCGTTCAGTTGCGTTCTAAGGCGATCAAATTTTGTTTGTGTAAGCAAGTCTTCCATTATTTATCCTACTTGTGTTTCCTCCTTGATCCAATCGTATCCTTTTTCCTCAAGCTCGAGCGCAAGTTCTTTATTTCCTGTTTTCACAATTTTCCCGTCATGAAGGACATGAACAAAGTCAGGAACGATGTAGTCAAGCAGTCTTTGATAATGTGTAATAACGATTGAAGCATTGTCAGCAGATTTCAAGGTGTTTACACCTTTAGCCACGATGCGAAGTGCATCGATATCTAATCCTGAATCAGTTTCATCAAGAACCGCTAATTTTGGATTCAGCATCGCCATCTGAAATATCTCATTTCTCTTTTTTTCTCCGCCAGAAAACCCCTCGTTTACAGATCTTGATGCAAGTTTACTATCTAATTCAACGATTTTAGATTTCTCTCGAACCATGGCCATGAATTCTTTCGCTGAAATTGAATCTTCACCTTTGGCTTCTCTAATTTCGTTTATAGCTGTTCGAAGAAAGTTGACATTCGAAACTCCAGGAATCTCAACAGGATATTGAAAGGCTAAAAACAGCCCTAAATGTGCTCTTTCTTCTGTTGATAATTCAAGAAGATCTGCCCCCTCAAAAGTAACCTCTCCTGAGGTGATTTCATATTCCTCTCGACCAGCTAGTATACTTGCGAGTGTGCTTTTACCTGCACCATTTGGTCCCATTATGGCATGTACTTCGCCGGCCTTGACGGTCAGCGTAAGGCCTTTTAAAATCTCTTTGCCCTCTATGTTAGCGTGTAAGTTTATTATTTCAATCATATCTTTTTTTTAGCCTACAGAGCCTTCTAGGCTTATGGCGAGTAATTTTTGAGCTTCTACTGCGAATTCCATAGGAAGCTGGTTTAGCACCTCTTTACAATAGCCATTTACTATGAGGCTGATTGCTTTTTCTTCTGATATCCCTCTCTGTTTGCAATAAAATAGTTGGTCTTCTCCTATTTTCGATGTTGTTGCCTCGTGCTCAATTTGTGCTGTCGGGTTTTTACATTCGATGTATGGGAAGGTATGAGCGCCACAATGATCGGTCATCAAAAGAGAGTCACATTGTGAAAAGTTTCTTGATTTATGTGCGTTTTTATGAATCTGAACTAATCCTCTGTAGGAGTTTTGAGAATCACCTGCAGAAATACCCTTAGAAATGATAGTACTTTTTGTGTTTTTTCCAAGGTGAATCATTTTTGTCCCCGTATCCGCTTGTTGGTAATTATTGGTAACCGCAACAGAGTAAAATTCACCTACAGCGTGGTCTCCCTTCAAAATACATGAAGGATATTTCCATGTTACTGCCGAACCTGTCTCAACTTGTGTCCATGAAATTTTAGCATTCGTTTCGCAGAGTCCGCGTTTCGTCACAAAATTGAATACACCACCAATACCATTCTTATCTCCAGGGTACCAATTTTGAACGGTTGAGTATTTTATTTCAGCATCTTTCAACGCTTTTAGTTCTACAACTGCCGCATGGAGTTGATTCTCATCTCTTTGAGGCGCTGTGCAACCTTCCAAATAAGAAACATAAGCACCTTCATCGGCAATAACTAGGGTTCTTTCAAATTGACCTGTTCCCCCTGCGTTGATTCTAAAATAGGTAGAGAGTTCCATTGGACATCGTACACCTTTTGGAATATAGCAGAAAGAACCATCGGTAAATACGGCTGCATTCAGTGCTGCATAAAAATTATCAGTATGCGGTATGATTGTTCCCATGTGCTCACGCACGAGTTCAGGATATTCTTGGACGGCCTCTGAAAATGAACAAAAAATTATGCCCAATTCTTTAAGTTTAGATTTAAAGGAAGTAGCAACTGAAACTGAATCCATTACGAAGTCGACAGCAACACCTGTGAGTCGTTTTTGTTCTTCCATAGAAATCCCGAGTTTCCCCATGGTCTCTTTCATCTCAGGATCCACATCGTCCCATGATTCATACTTTTTTGTTTGTTTGGGAGCTGCGTAATAGGTTATATTCTGGAAATCTGGTTTTTGATAGCGGACATGTGCCCATTCAGGCTCGGTCATCGTAAGCCATGTGCGGTAAGCATTTATTCGATAGTCCAACAACCATTTTGGTTCTTCTTTTTTTGAGGAAATTAAACGAATGATATCTTCATTCAGTCCAACTGGAATTTTTTCAGTTTCGACATCTGTGACGAAACCAAATTTATAGTCCTGGTTTTCAAGGTCTTTGGCTAATTCATTTTCCGTATACTGTCCCATAATTGCTTAAATATTATATTAAACTGAAAATGACTCTCCGCACCCACAGGTTCTATCGGCATTCGGATTTTTAAAAACAAATCCCTTGCCATTTAAGCCTCCTGAAAAATCAAGTGTAGTACCTAACAAATACAGATAACTCTTTGTATCTACTACGACTTCGATGCCATTATCTTCAAAACTTGAGTCTCCTTCTTTACGCTCGTTATCAAATGTTAATTGATACATCAAACCCGAGCATCCGCCACCTTCAACTCCAACACGAATAAAAAAACCCTTTTTACCATCATCTTCCATGAGGCGAATTGCTTGTTTTTTTGCCGACGCTGTAACAGTAATCATACTTAGCCTTTATTTAGATTTATTTTAAATAACCTTAATTCTAAGTGCAAAAATACGACATTTTCGTGATTGCAACAAAATTGATTTGAAACCTAATTATTAAACATTTCAATAACCAACTTGTTTTGTTTTCATGGAAAAGAAAACATTAGTAATCGGAGGAACCAAAGGCATAGGATTGTCCATTGTCCAACATTTGAGTAAACATGAATGTCACACCATTTCAAGAGGGGAGTCTCCCCTTTCTAACCACTACGCTTTAGATGTGTTGACTGATGAACTTCCTGAAATTGAAGGTTTGACAGGTTTGGTTTACTGTCCTGGATCTATTACCCTGAAGCCATTTCACAGACTATCACCCGATGATTTTTTAGCAGATTATCAAAAAAATGTACTCGGTGCTGTTCGTGTCTTACAATTTTACTTCAGAACGCTTAAGAAAAACCAAGGCTCGGTTGTACTATTTGGAACTGTTGCTAGCCAACAAGGAATGCCTTTTCATGCCTCTATTGCTGCAGCAAAAGGTGGCCTCGAGTCTCTTTCTCGCAGTTTAGCAGCGGAATGGGCGCCACACATTCGAGTAAATACTGTAAACCCGTCACTTACCGATACCTCACTGGCTGAAATGCTACTCAGTACAGATCAAAAAAGAGAAAATGCTGCAAATCGTCATCCACTCAAGAAAATTGGAAGCCCTGCGGATATCGCTCAGGCCGCAGTATTTTGTCTTGAAAACGAATGGGTCACGGGTCAAACTATAGGTGTAGACGGCGGAATGTCTACTGTTCGAGTTTGATTATATTTGGCCAAAATATTATAAATGAATGCATTTGAAGCGCTGTTTTGGTCTTTGGGAGCCTCATGGCAGTTCTCGGTCTTATATCCCTTCGTAGTTCTAATTTTTTCTGGTTTTATTGCTGTATATTTTTTAAGTAGTAAAATTTCAAGTATTGGTTTAAGATTATTTTTAACCTTCCTTTTGGGTTTACTTCCTGCTGTAATTTACTTTGTATTCTACCCCATATACGAATCAGATGTGGGAAATAATCCGAGAATCGTGCTCTTGGAACAAGGCAAAGCAGTAACCATCTCAACTTTTGAAGTGATTACATTACCCAATTGTCCTTACTGTGTGGAGTCAATAGATGCTATTGTACAGCTTAAGAAGAGAAATCCAGATTTAGATGTAATTTACAAGATACTTTCGTCAAGTAATAATGGTGGCCATGTTGCGGCATTATTAAAAAAATCGAAGATCAAATACGCATTTGTTCGTCACAACTCTGATTTAAAAAAAATAACAAAGGGGTCATTCCCGACTTTTGCATTTCGTCAAAAAGGGCGAAGCGACGTATTTGTTTGGAATAATAATACTTTTGGCAGTTGTGCTTTGGATTTTATTGAAGCCAACTAAATCGAATTAGCGTTTTTTATTTCTTCTTTTCTCGAGCCATTGTGGCATTTCTTTTTTGGCTTCAGGTTCAATAAGTTTTTCCAATAGATCGGGGCGATTCGCCTTTGATAACTTGTTCTTTATCCATGTTCTATTCTCCCTTTTATACCAAAAGAAAAATTTGTTTTGGTCTTGTTTTTCTTGTTTTGTTTTAACCGTCTCTACAGGTTTAAGGGTGTAAGGATGAACACCGGCATAATAAATGACTGTTGCAACGGTCATTGGTGTTGGTGTGAAGTCTTGAACCTGTTCAAGTTGAAATCCCATATCTTTTGTTTCCGCAGCTAAGTTGGCCATGTCAACCTCATCGCACCCAGGGTGTGAAGATATAAAATAGGGTACAAGTTGCTGGTTGATGCCTTTTTCAGCTGAAATCTTGTCGTACTTTTCCTTGAATTTATGAAAATATTTAAAGGAAGGCTTGCGCATGACTTTAAGCGTTTTATCCGATGTATGTTCTGGTGCAACTTTCAATCTACCACTAACATGTCTCGTTATAACTTGTTCAATGTATTCATCGTGATTGCCATCTTCATTGTTTTTATTGAAATCATCTACCAAAAGATCATAACGGATACCCGATCCAACGAATGCTTTTTTTACTGCAGGTAGCGCATCAACTTTACGGTAAAGTTCGGTCATCGGTTTGTGCGATGTATCGAGGTTGTTGCATATAACAGGGTGAATGCAGCTTGGCGAAACACAGCGTTCACAAATCGCTTCATCCTTACCTTTCATTTTATACATGTTTGCCGAAGGACCGCCTAAATCAGAAATATATCCTTTGAAGTCAGGGTGAGCGGTAACTTTATCCACTTCTGAGAGAATCGATTTTTCACTTCGTGAAGCAATAAATTTCCCTTGATGCGCTGAAATCGTACAAAAACTGCAACCTCCAAAACAGCCTCTGTGCATGTTTACAGAGAATTTAATCATGTCATATGCAGGGATATTTCCGCGTTTCTTGTATTTCGGATGTGGTTCACGCGTGTAAGGCAGGTCAAAAGAAGCATCTATTTCTTTCTCTACCATCGTTTTGTAAGGAGGGTTAATTACAAGAACCTGGTCACCTATGTCTTGTGTTATTCTATTTGCTTGCCATTTGTTAGATTCTACTTCAACTACTTTGAAATTGGCTGCATATTTTAGTTTATCATTTAGACATTCCTCATGGCTAGCAAGAGCAATTGTATTCCAGTTTTTGACTTTCGGTAATTCATTTGATTTCTCTTGAAGAAAGGCAAACTGTTTTATTGTTTTGAGATGTTGAAATGGAACCCCTTTTTTAAGAAGTCTAAGAGCATCGCGAAGTGGTTGATCACCCATTCCGTAAACCAAAGCATCCGCTCTAGAATCAAACAGAATACTTGGCATAAGTTCGTCTTTCCAATAATCGTAATGTGTAACGCGCCTCAACGAGGCTTCGATACCACCAATAAGCACAGGGACATCTGGGAAAATATCTTTTAAAATCTTGGAATAGACTGTGGTTGCATAATCGGGTCTAAAACCTGCCTTTCCTCCAGCGGTGTATGCGTCTGTAGATCTGAGCCTTTTGTTAGCGGTATAATGATTCACCATAGAATCCATGCACCCTGCTGTAATTCCGAAAAAAAGCTTTGGTTTACCTAATTTTTTAAAATCGCGAAGGTCGTCTTGCCAATTAGGTTGAGCAACAATACCTACCTTAAGACCTTCATCCTCTATTATTCGTCCAATTACTGCCGTTCCAAATGCGGGGTGATCTACGTAGGCATCTCCTGAAATTAATATTACATCAAAATCTTCCCAGCCTCTTTTTAAAGCCTCTTTTTTTGATAACGGAAGCCAATCTGATATTGGTCTTTGCGGTGAATCAGGTATCATAGATCAAATATACGTATAAACAAAACGAAAGATTCGATGTTCGAAACATAATAGAGTTCAAAGCAAAAAAAAAGTAACTATCAAATTTATTTTGTCTCGAATTGTATATTTTTGAATTGATTAAAAACTTAAAATTAAAAAGATGTCATTTGAATTACCAAAACTGAGCTATGCGTACAACGCACTTGAGCCACACATTGATGCAAGAACAATGGAGATCCATCATTCTAAGCATCACCAGGGATATACGAATAATCTAAATGCTGCTATTGCAGGTTCAGATCTAGAGGGAAAGTCTATACATGAAATCATGAATGCATGTGCAGACATTCCAGCTGTGAGAAATAATGGTGGTGGGTTCTTTAACCATACCTTATTCTGGGAAGTAATGTCCCCCGATGGAGGAGGCAATCCTTCAGGCGCTTTAGCAGATGCTGTTGACAATACATTTGGTTCTTTTGATGCTTTTAAGGACGCTTTTGCCAAAGCTGCTGCTACGAGGTTCGGTTCGGGTTGGGCATGGCTGTGTGTTAAAGATGGAACATTAGAGGTTTGTTCTACGCCCAATCAGGATAATCCTTTGATGGGTCTGGGTTGTTCAGGTACTCCCATTTTAGGTTTGGATGTTTGGGAGCATGCTTATTATTTAAATTATCAGAATAGACGTCCAGACTATATTCAGGCATTTTTTGAAGTTGTAGATTGGTCTGTTGTAGCAGAAAAATACGCGGCTGCGCTTTAAATTTTTCATAGACTTACAAGTTCTAGATTCAATGAAATTCAGGGAGTTTTAATTCTCTGAATTTTGTGTTAAATTTGTAAGAACTAAAATCAATTTTTTATGAAAAAACTTATACTATCTTTAATCGGTGTTGTATTCGCGTTTGCGGCAACATCTCAAGTAGTTGTAAGAGGAGTGTCTCCTGTTGCAATTGCTAACAACTTTGCATTTGAATGGGCTGATCCAGCCGGAGGAGATTGGTCTACACCTGATTTCTTAGTGCCAAACACTTTCGTAGAAGCCCCAATTATGTTGGCTGATGATGGTACAGTAGGTGAGAACCCACAAGGAAATCCATTGTCTGCGGAAGCTTGTAATGGTCCATTGATTAATGACATGACAGGTAAAATTGCCATTATTTACAGAAATACTTGTGAGTTTGGTTACAAAGCATTACAAGCAGAAAATGCTGGTGCTGTTGGTGTAATTATCTTAAACCGTGTCAACGAAGTCGTTGGAATGGGTGGTGGTGCTGAAGGTCTAAACGTTACAATTCCAACAGTGATGTTGTCTAGCGTTGATGGTGCTACACTTACGGAAGAGATGTTAAATGGAGAAGTCGTTGTGTTTATGGGTAACAAACAAAACCTTTTCGCAAATGATGCAGGTTCGGTTCAGGCTGCTGCAATGTCTCCACGTTACGGTTCAATCCCTGTGGATATGGCGAATAACAATTACTCTTTCCAAGTAGGTATAGAGGCGTATAACTTCGGTTCTGCTGATAATACAATCAATGTTAATGCAACAATCGACGGTCCAGGCGGAAACATTTACAATGAAACGGTAAGTTCTCTTGTTGTTTCTGGAGATACTTTACCAATATTTAATGGTAATCCTTCTGAATTCCCATTAGTTGAGCCAGGCACCTGGGATGAAGGAGATTACACCCTTACTTATACCATTTCAATTGAAGGTCAAACAGATGAATCTGACTTCGATAACGTTTTTGTAAGGAACTTTAGCGTAACATCGATGCTTTCTTTAGCTGGTCAAGAGAACGGTTCTCTAAAAGTAAATTCTTTCCCAAGTAATGCGACTTCAAGTTACCAAACTTGTATGATGCTACAGGATGTTTATCCTAGTGTGACATCAGGAGTTACAGGTGTTTATTTTGCTGCACAAGCTAGCGACTCATTGCTTCAAGACGAAGAGATCATCATTGATATTTTTGAATGGAATGATGCATGGGTAGACGTTACTGCAGGATGGGCAGCGATAACTTTTGACGATTTGAGTCAAGTAGGCGGGGGTTTATACTATCCAGCTTCGAATGATGAAAATGGTCAGGTTGTTTATGCACCTCTTGATGCGGGAGTTACCTTAGCAGATAACCAAAGATATTTAGCTTGTTTAACGACATACAACCCAAATATTTCTTTTGGTTATGACAATTCCCTTTACTACGATGCAAACTATTCCATTTATGCACAACCAATTTCTCCTCTAAATATTGACGGAACAGATTGGTATTCAGGTTGGAGCGGTGTTAGTGCACTTGCCTTAGGATTGAAAATTGAGGAAAATGCAGGAATCGAGGAGGCTACTGAGATTTCAGGTTCTGCTTATCCGAATCCAGCGAATGATCAAGTGACTATCGATATTGATGCTGAAGGAACTGCGACATTATTAGTTTCAGATATCTCAGGACGTGTAGCTTTCTCAAGTGCTGTAGTACTTGTTAACGGTAAGTCGTCAATTGATATTTCTTCTTTAGATACAGGTGTTTACATGTTTAATGTTACACTTGAAAATGGAAGCACATCAACTTTTTCAGTTGTTAAAAAATAAACCAATAATTTGATTGAGAAGGGCCGATTATATCGGCCCTTTTTTTTTGCTGTAAAGTCAAGGAATTCTTCCTTATCTTTGACCTCCGATATGACTAAAAAATACACCGTAACAGCAGCTTTGCCCTATGCGAACGGGCCTCTTCATCTAGGCCACGTAGCAGGCGTTTATCTACCAGCAGATACATTTGTGCGATTTCAAAGAATGAATGATGCAGACGTGCTTTTTGTTTGCGGTAGTGATGAGCATGGCGCAGCGATTACATTGCGTGCAAAAAAAGAAGGGGTAAGCCCACGGGAAATTGTAGATAAGTATCACAATTTGATTGGTCAGGCTTTCTCTGATTTTGGAATTGAGTTTGATGTTTACGACCGAACCTCGAGCGAAATTCATCACGAAACATCTTCGGATTTTTTTTTAACATTAAACGCTAAAAATAAGTTTATTCAGAAATCCTCTGAACAATATTACGACGAGGATTATAATCAATTTTTAGCCGATAGGTATATAACAGGTACATGTCCAAAGTGTCAAAGTAAAGACGCCTATGGAGACCAATGCGAAAAATGCGGTAGTGATTTAAGTCCAACGGATTTAATTGATCCGGTTTCTACTTTAAGTGGTAAACTTCCAGTGATCAGAAAAACATCCCATTGGTTCTTACCTATGGATCAGCACGAAAAATGGTTGAAAGATTGGATCACGAAAGGAATTCTAGATGGGGAGCAACAACATGACCCGAAGGCATGGCGTAACCAAGTTACTGGTCAGTGTATGTCATGGATTGATGGAGGATTGAAGCCTAGGGCGATGACACGGGATTTAGATTGGGGCGTTAAAGTTCCATTACCAGAAGGCGAAGGAAAGGTACTTTATGTTTGGTTGGATGCACCAATTGGTTACATTTCAGCTACAAAAAAATGGGCCTCAGAGAACAATAAAAACTGGGAAGATTATTGGTTAAAAAAGAATGCAGGTGATAGAAAGCTTGTCCATTTCATTGGAAAGGATAACATCGTCTTTCATGCGATAATCTTTCCGATAATCCTTAAGGATCACGGAGATTTCATACTTCCAGACAATGTGCCTGCTTCTGAATTCTTGAATCTGGAAGGAGATAAGTTTTCAACCTCACGCAACTGGGCGGTATGGCTGCACGAATACATAGCTGACTACCCTGATAAGATGGATGAACTTAGGTATGTCCTAACTTCTATTGCTCCTGAGAGTAAAGATGCAGAATTCACATGGAAGGATTTTCAATCTCGAATTAACTCCGAGTTGGCAGATGTTTTCGGGAACTTTGTGAATAGAACGGTGGTATTAACCAATAAATATTATGACGGGTTAGTGCCTGAACAAGGACAACTCACCAAACAAGACCAAGATGTCCTTGATGAGGTGAATAATGCCTGCTCGCGCATCAATGATTTGATTCTCAAATATAAACTACGCGAGGCGCAAGGTGAAATGATGCGTATTGCCCGTTCGGGAAATAAATATCTAGCAGACAATGAGCCTTGGAAGCTTATTAAGATTGATGCAGGACGCGTTGAAACCATTATGAGTGTCGCGTTGGAAATCACAAGGTGTTTATCTATAGCGGCAATGCCATTTTTGCCAAATACTGCACAAAGGTTACAAGGATTTCTTAATATAGACTCTAAAAAGTGGAGCGATTTGCTTACCTCAAAACTAGTCGCAGGAACAAAAATTAATCAGGCAGAAATATTATTTAAAAAAATAGATGATGAATTCGTTGAGCTTGAGGTTCAAAAACTCAGCGAAAAATCAAAACAAACTTCTAAATTCCCTCCAATGAAAGAAACAATCGATTTTGAAACATTTCAAAAAATGGATCTTAGAATGGGTAAAATACTTACCGCTGAAAAGGTAAAGAAAGCTGATAAATTACTCCAGTTGACCGTTGATACGGGTATAGATACGCGAACAGTGGTTTCGGGAATCGCGCAGCACTATGCTCCTGAGGAAGTGGTTGGTAAAACTGTACTGGTCTTATTGAACCTAGCCCCTAGAAAGATACGTGGTGTAGAATCCCAAGGAATGATTCTTATGGCAGAAAATGAAGAGGGTGTCTTAAGCTTCCTAGAAACTGAAAAAGAATTTCTTCACGGACAATCTGTAAGTTAATTCAAGTTTTGTTTGGTGGGATTAAACGTTTGAGTTATCTTTGGTGTCCCAAATCAGAACAAATAACCCAAAAGATATATTGCGGGGTGGAGCAGTTGGGAGCTCGTCGGGCTCATAACCCGAAGGTCACAGGTTCGAGTCCTGTCCCCGCTACCATTGAAAAGCCAGTCTGTAAAGACTGGCTTTTTCATTTCCCGGAGCTTTGAAAGCTTGCTTTAATAAGTGAACGGAAATGTAAAAAGGAAGATCACGAAGTGGTCTGAGCTTTTCTTTGTAAGCCTCCATTAATGTCCATCCGAAATGAAATGAAGGATATTCCTGTCCCCGCTACTAAAGACGA
>JAQXCN010000009.1 GCA_029251865.1 Crocinitomicaceae bacterium
AATGGTACTGTCGACGAATTCACGAATTGGATAAAGGGCTATAACAAAATAAATTCATCAAAAGGTAATTTGCCTTTTTTGTACAGTGCAGATGCGGAACCCAGTCTTGTCAACCGTAAAATCATAGGATCTACACCTGTTAAAAAAGCCAATGAAATCAATTCAATTGAAGAAGTTGAGGAGGTAACCAATAAAATCAGTTCAGATCTCAATAAAATTGGCATCAATTATAACTTCTCTCCTGTAGTTGATATGTCCCCAAACTCAACAGTGGGATACCGAAGTTTTGGAAAGAATCCTCAGAACATTATACCCTGGTCAAATCAGTTTATCCAATCTACTCAATCTAAGAACATTATTGCAACAGCAAAACATTTCCCTGGTCATGGCTTGGTTTCAGGCGACACACATAAATCGCTACAGGTTATTAACGGGCCATTAAAAGAAGTGCAAAACTATCCTCCGCTTATTGAAAATGGTGTTTTATCGATTATGGTTGCACATATCGCAATCGAAAACAACCCATCCTTTTCAACGATGGGTCTTCCATCCACATGCTCTCCAAGAATAGTCCGCGACCTACTTAGAGATAGTTTAGAATTTAAAGGCCTAATCGTTACCGATGCGATGAATATGGGTGGTGTTCGAAATGTACCAAACAACTCAATTAGGGCAATAGCCGCTGGTTGTGATATCTTATTAATGCCTGCTGATGCACGAAGTGCCCACAAAGCGTTATTGCATGCCTACCAAACAAACCTAGAGGGCATTCAAAAAACTATAAATGCTTCTGTTAGGCGCATTATAAGAATGAAGCTTTGTTTGGGCTTATTGTAGATAAAGATCGATTAAACCTTCAGGTGTGTTTATCAGCATTTCCTTTTTCTTTTCATCTATTGCTAATAAAAGCCCTTCAAAAAGAGGGATGAGGATTTCATTTCCACCTTTTTCAATAACGAAGAGCGGATTCCCTTTTTGCTCCAATACCTGAACGAGAGGTCCGAGAATTCCTGTTTGTTCATCAATAACCGTGTAACCAAGAAGCTTATGTCCGAGAAATCTCGTTTCATCTACTTCATTAAGTTCACCTGAGGAAATGTAGACTTTTTTCTTTAATAGTTTTTTTGCCTCTAATTCGGAGCTCACACCTTCAAAATGAATCGCTACAAAACCCTTGTTTTTATGCTTTAAACTACTAACAAAAAAAGGGGCTAAAAGACCATCGATCTCTATAAATACTGCCTGTAACGAAGTGTAATTCTTTGGATTAGAAACATCCATATACAAAGAAACTCCACCTTTATATCCGTGGAGTTTCACAATTTGTCCTATATATGACTTGTCTTTAAGATGCATTATCTGCTATTCTGCAGCAGCTTCTTTTTTATCATCATCAGCAGATGCCTCTGGTGCAGCTTCAACAACAGGTGCTTCTTCTGGTACAGTTTCAGCAGCAGGTGCTTCTTCTGGTGCAGCCTCAACAGCAGGTGCCTCTTCTGGCGCAGCATCAGCAGCAGGTGCTTGTTCCGGTGCAGCCTCAGCAGCAGGTGCTTCATTTGATGCAGTTTCAGCAGCAGGTGCTTCTTCGACAACTTCCTCAGGTTCTGGCGTATTCTTTGCGATAATCGCGGCCGCTTTCGCCTCTTTCACCTCTGTTTCTTTCTTCAAACGCGCTGCTTTTGAATTTTCAGAGTTTTTCGCTAAATCTTTAGCTTTCTTATCAATCTTGGCATCTTTTTCTGACAACCAAGCAGAGAATTTCTTTTCTACATCTGTCTCTGTTAACGCGCCTTTCAGCACACCTTTAAGCAAATGATTTTTGTAAAGAACTCCTTTGTACGACAATATAGCACGAGCCGTATCAGACGGCTCAGCACCTTTTTGAAGCCAGCTCAACGCATTATCGAAGTTCAACTCGATGATTGCTGGATTTTTCGTCGGATCGTATGTTCCTAATTTTTCGATGAATCGACCATCTCTCTTCGATCTGCTGTCTGCAGCTACGATGTGAAAAAATGGTTTTCCTTTTTTACCGTGTCTTTGTAGACGTATTCTTGTTGACATAATTGTTACAATTTGGGGTGCAAAACCCCGGTTTATAAATGTTTAAGGGTGCAAAGATACCAACAAAAACGAAATGCACAAACTTTAGAAGGATTACCGACGTAATTTCTTAAAATTAAAGGCCTTGACCTTAGTTTTTTTGTTTGGCATAATTTATGATATTTGCAAAGAAATTAATTTTATATGAAAACCCTATCACTCCTTTTTATTTGTTTGTTTATCACCGCTGGTGCATTTGCACAGTCAAGTCAATCTCAAGATATTCTTAATAAGCTTTCTAGTTCAATGAAATCCCTAGAGACTTTTTACATGGAGTTTAATGCCAACATTAAAAATACATCAACCGGGATTAATGAAAGTGAAAAAGGAAAAGGCTGGGTTAAAGGAAATAAATACTTTGCTACTTATGGTGAAATCACCTTACTTTCTAATGGCGTTAAAACTTGGACAGTTATTAATGAAGAAAAGTCTGTCTATGAATCCGATGCAAGTGACGATGAAGAAAGTATGAACCCAAAGAAGCTCATGACTATTTGGGAAGAGGGTTTCAAAAATAAATATGAAGAAACAAGCACATTTAACGGAGAAAGCGTTCACGTGATAAAACTATACCCAACAAATCCCGACAACGCAGATTACCACACGATTCTTTTGTATATCGCAACAAAATCTAATGCGCTTAAAAAAGCAATAATGAAAACGAATGACGGGACAAGTATGACCTACCATCTGACGAAGTTCGTAAGTAACAAAGATATTGCGGACAGTAAATTCAATTTCAATAAAGCACAATATCCTGGATTTGCGGTCATTCGTGACTAACGGTTACGTTTCATTACCCTATCCATTTCTCGACGGTCATCTTTAAGCTTGAGATCTTGCCTTTTATCATGCGTCTTCTTTCCTGTGGCACAAGAAATTAAAATCTTCAACCAACCTTTATCAGAAAGAAAAAGCTTCACGGGAACTAGCGCATTCCCTTTCGTTTTTAAAAACTTTTCGATTTTAGCTATTTCTTTGGCGTTTAACAAAAGTTTTCGATCTGTCCTTGGCTGGTGGTTGTTGTAACTTCCATTTTCATATGCTGCAATGTACATGTTACGAATAAAAACCTCTCCGCCTGAGAACACGCCATACGCCTCCATAATACTAGCTTTACCATTCCTGATACTCTTAATTTCCGTACCCTTTAGCTGTATCCCTGCGGTGAATTGCTCAACGAGATGATATTCAAATTTGGCTTTTTTATTCTGTATGTTTAACGCTTTAACTGACATTTGATTCCAAAGTTACACATAGAAAGTGAAACCGTTTAAAATAAAACGAAGAGAAGATTGAAAATGATTAATTTTGCCATGTGCAAATTTCTTCTAAAATATTAGATACGGCTGTGGAACAATTGTCAAGTCTTCCAGGAATTGGAAGAAGAACGGCATTAAGACTAGCTTTACACCTTTTACAAAGAAATGAACTTGAAATTCATGACTTTGCACAAGCCATTATCGATTTAAAACTTAAAGTATTGCATTGTAATACCTGCGGAAATCTCGCAGATCAAAAAACCTGCGAGATTTGTTTGAATCCCAATCGAAATTCAAAAATTGTTTGTGTCGTCGAAGATATTCGAGATATCATTGCCATAGAGGCCACTGGAGCCTTCAAAGGGAAATATCACGTTCTCGGCGGAGTTATATCTCCAATGGATGGAATAGGACCAAATGAATTAAATATAGAACCTCTTATCATACGTGTCAAAAACAAGGAGATTGATGAAATTATTTTTGCGCTTAGTCCAACAATGGAAGGAGACACCACAAATTTCTATCTATTTAAGAAATTAAAAGACTACACGGCCTTAATCACTACGTTATCAAGAGGGGTATCAGTTGGAGCTGAATTACATTATGCAGATGAACTTTCTCTGGGAAGGTCAATTTCACAACGACAAAAATACGATCAATGATAAAAATTATATGCCTGAACTTTTTGTTTTTAATGGCACTCAGCTACAATTCAAAAGCACAAAACCAAAAATACATCGCAACCGCCATTTTGAAATCTAGTATAATAGATTACGTTCACGCGATTGACACCTCCATAATTCTTGTTGACTTTATGGAAATAAAAAAAAGTAAACGGGACGAGGTTTTTAGCAAAGTCTCGGGTCTCATTCTTTCGGGAGGAAGAGATGTTCACCCGTCAACTTACGGCAGAAAGGATAGTCTAAAGATTTGTATAACTCATAAAAAACGAGATGACGTAGAACTCTTTCTTTTACAAAATGCAATGAAAGACTCTTTACCCGTTTTGGGAATATGTCGAGGGCATCAAATTCTAAATGCAATATTAGGAGGGGATTTGATTCAAGATATCCCCACGCAACACCTTGCAAAGGAAAAAGTCATACACCGTGATCCAAAAGAACAAGAATATGTTTACCACTCCATAAATATAGATTCGACAAGCGCTTTGTTTCAATTATACGGTTCTGGCCAATTTGAAGTTAATAGCTTTCACCATCAGGCCGTAAAAGCGCCAGGAGAAGGCATGAAAATAGTAGCTCAGGCCCCAGATGGGCTTAATGAAGCCTCCGAATGGGCAAAAGGTTTGGAAGACCGTTGGATTATTGGTGTGCAATGGCATCCTGAAAGACAATACCAAAAAGCACCAAATCATTTGGAATTAATGGCGGATTTTATTCGTCAATTAAAACCGTAAAAATAACTGAAATAAAATACCTCTGATTCTTTCAAATATTAGAGATTCTATTGGAAATCGTTCAAATAAAATCAGTATATTGCGACACAAAATAATCGCTTAAAAAACTTAGCCAACATCGCCTTATGAAAGAAAAATTTGAACTAGAATTCTTACTCAAAACATCACTGAGAGTATTGGACAACATGATTGGTTCTCCGAGTGGATTATCAGAATGGTTTGCTGACAATGTTACAGTTAGAGATGATATGTATTCCTTCGAATGGGATGGGGCTATAGAAGAGGCACGACTTTTGACAAGGAAAATGAATTCAAAAATGAAATTCAGATGGATCGAAGATGAGGACAATGGTGACGATTTTTATTTCGAAATGAATATTGATATTGACCCAATGACAGGAATTGCTTCATTGAAAATAACGGATTTTGGCTTTCCTGAAGATATCGAATCAGCTAAAATGTTGTGGGAGCAACAGATTAGTGATTTAAAAAGAATTATAGGCGCTTAATAAATATGCCTTAAAGGATTCACAAACTTAATTCCTAAAAGAATAGCCCTTTGTTGTCAAAACTATATCTTTTCAGTTTACGTTCGTTTATAGGTCCGTTTATACTGACCTTGGTTATTTCTATTTTCATATTGATACTTCAGTTTTTTTGGGTATACATTGATGACTTGATGGGTAAAGGAATTGAGGTCACGATCATTCTTGAATTATTATTCTATGTGTCCGCAAGTTTGATTCCATTGGCTTTACCTCTTTCGATATTAATATCCTCGTTAATGACCTTCGGGAATTTCGCAGAAAACAACGAGCTCACAGCTTTAAAATCAAGTGGCTTATCCTTATACAAAATAATGAGACCTCTAACTCTTTTTGTTATTGGCCTTGCCATGTTTACTTTTTACTTTTCAAATTATGTAATACCTGTTGCTAATTTAAAGTGGCATGCACTTATTTTCGATATTCAGAACACGAAAATCTCAAGCTTGATAAAACCAGGAGCTTACACCAAGGAAATCGACGGCTATGCAATTAAAGTCGGCTCAGGAGCCAATGGCATCTATCAAGATGTTATCATCCATGACCACACCGACCCTTCTGCAATTAAGACAATCAAGGCAGAAGAAATAAGAATTTATAAATCCACAAATTCTTTATACCTCTTCTTAGAGCTCATCAATGGTAATGTCTATGAGGAATTAGATATTCAAAGTCCCATTTTCCTTCCTAATGGCCGTGTTCAAAATAGAACACATATGAAAAGACCTTCGCGTCAGTCGAAATTCAAAAAAGCCACTTACAAGATCAATATATCTGGGTTTTCACTCGAAAGATCAGATAGTGATATTTTCAAAGACAAATACGAAATGCTCAATGTCTTTCAAATTAGCGATGCAATGGACTCTCTTGCTATTAAAAGAGAAAATATGCAGGCAGCATACAATATTTCCAACAAACGTTCTCAAGTTATTTTTAACATCAAAAACGTTGAAGACAGTGCTGACTCACTCGAGATCAGCAAACACTTGAAGACAATGCGTATAGATGATATAAAAGAACACCAGCTCAAAGTAATCCATCCAAAAATCACTGAAAAACTGAGGAGAAATAACTCTAATCTTAAAAATCAATTTAACTACCTAGAGACTATTCAAAAGGAGGAAACGAATTTTTGGATTGAATTCCATCGGAAATTTGCGCTTTCGGCAACTTTAATTGTTCTGTTTTTTATTGGCGCGCCACTTGGCTCTATTATAAGAAAAGGTGGTTTTGGAGCACCTGTAGTTGTTGCCGCAATTATTTTCATGATCTACTTCTCTATAATTACAACCGGAGAGAATCTTGTCCAATCCTCGGTGCTATCTCCATTTTTTGGGATGTGGATGGCTTGTATAATTTTTACACCCATTGCCGTTATTTTAACAAGAGCTGCAGCCAAAGACTCTGTTATATTTTCAATGGAAAACTGGTCCAAATTCATTAAACAAAAACTAAGAAAAAATGAACATCCTGATTCTTAGTCACAAACCACCCTACCCCATCGTTGATGGCGGATGTCATGCAATGGATCGTTTTCTTCGAGATGCACTACGCGCTTTTCCTGAGGCTAATTTTAACTATCTTTCTACAGCTACAGAGAAACATGATTTTGATGAAAATAAAATACCCGAAGAACTTAAAAAGAGGGCGACCTTTTACCATGTGAAAATATCAACAAAACTGAACCCGATTTCAGCGCTAGTTCAGGTATTTAAAAATAGATCGTATCACATGAGCCGATTCAAGCAAAGCGCTATTCTAAATAAACTGCAATCCATCACGGGAGAAAAAAAAATAGACTTGGTATTTTTTGAAAGTCTTTTTTGCAGCGCATACAGCAAAGAGATAAAATTACAAACTTCTGCCTCGCAAATTTTAAGAGCGCACAATGTAGAGCATTTAATTTGGAGTAAATTAGCCACCAATACGAAAAACCCACTGAAAAAATGGTACCTCAACCATGTTTCTAAAACACTTAAGACCTTCGAAACAAGATTCGTAAAGGAAGTTGACTTTATTTTTTCAATTGCACAGGCTGATCAAGAGTTTTTCAAATCATTAAATCATAATACCAGTTATTTACCTGTATCAATGGAAGTGACAAGCGCAAGAGAAATTATATCAGATAGCATTTGTTTTCTCGGAGCATACAACTGGATGCCAAATAAAGAAGGGATATTATGGTTCACAAATGAAGTATGGCCTGAAATTGTTCTAAATAATCCTGCAACAACATTGAATATAGCCGGGAGTTTTTCCGAAGAGATTTCTGAACTCAAAAATAAGGATAGCATAAAACTTCATGGCTTTGTTCCTTCCTCAGAAGCATTCATGAAAGCGCATGGATTGTTCGTTGCTCCAATACTTTCAGGCTCAGGAGTCAAAATGAAAGTTCTCGAAGCCATGTCACACGGAGTCCCATGTGTTTTAAGCACTCATGCAGCAGAAGGTCTAAACCTTCCCGAAATCATTCCTGTTTGCGCAAATAAAGAGACATTTATTGAGCAGGTATCCTTACTTTTACGAAACCAGGATCTTTGTAAGCAAATTGGTAAAGCAGGACAAGAGTTTATTTTGAAAAATTACAATTCTGTTGCCGTCTCTGAGAAAATCACAAAGCTTCTTCGGAAATAAAAAAAAACAAGATTGAATTACGTTGCACTATTCATTTCGAGCATACTCTTACTTCCCGTATGCTATAGTTATTTAATTTATCCTGTTTTTATTGTTATCGCTTCAAAATCAAAAAAAAACAACACTCTTCAATACGATCAAGATACCCTTCCAAAAATCTCGATTTTAATGGCGGCTCATAATGAAGAGTTAATTCTCGAGAAAAAACTTGAAAGTATTTTTTCCTCGAATTATCCAAAAGAAAAAATAGAGCTCATTGTCGGAACAGACTGCTGCACCGATGGAACGAATCAAATCCTAGAGGAGAAAGCTAAGATTCAAACTAAATTAAAACATGTCATTTTTAAAGAAAGACAAGGGAAAATAAGGATAATAAACCAGCTTGTAAATGAAGCAAGTCACGAAATCCTTGTGTTTACGGATGCCAACGTATTATTTACAGAAAATACTTTACAATCCTTGGTTAAGCATTTTAAAAATAAGACCATTGGATTAGTCGATACACACATGAAAAACTACGGTTTAAGTGATTCCGGAATTTCTTACCCCGAACAGAGTTATATATCGCTCGAAGTAATACTAAAAGAAGCTGAAGGCAAATTGTGGGGCTGTATGATGGGACCCTTTGGAGGATGTTTCGCCATTCGCAAAGCACTTTACCTACCTGTTCCTGAAAAGTATCTAGTTGATGACTTTCATATAAATATGAATATCCTTAAGCAAGGTTCTTTGTCCATTCACGAAAACAGCGCAATCGTTCACGAAGATGTATCTAATCATTTAAGCGCTGAATTCAATCGAAAGGTCCGTATTTCAGCTGGAAACTTTCAAAACCTTTTTCATTTTTCAAGAATATTTCTAAAACCGAATAGGATAGCGTTCGCATTCCTCTCTCACAAGGCGCTTCGATGGATTAGCCCATTTTTTTTATTAGGCTCATTTCTAGCCTCTTTATTATGGTTTAACGAGGGGTCTTTCAATCAATGGATAGCTGTTGGATTTATATCTATCTTAATATTGATGGTATTAGATCTATCTCTCAAAAGGATGAATCTTAATATAAGACTACTGAGATATATCACCCATTTTACAACAATGAATCTTGCACTCTTCTTTGGCTTTTTTAAGTTTCTGAGGGGGAATAGTGATGGTATATGGAATAGAACAGAAAGGTTACAAAACCGGTCATCTCAATAAAAGATAGTGCTCGTACTTATCCTTAATAAAAAGTACAAGTTCCATTTCACTGGCTGTTTTAAGAAAATCATCATTAATGTTCAAAAACTGAATAAATTGGTCGAATTCCTCCGCTTCAAGTTCAATAATATCATAAACCACATATAGAGAGAGTAACTCTCTTACAACTCGTGCCTTGTTGTCTTTAAATTCTTGAGCCGCAATCCAACGCTTATTTTTTTCCTTACGCGAAAAAGCCTGATAAAGTGCTGTTATTGGGCTTTGCAAAGCCTCCAAACCCGTTACCATTCTTGTCTCTCTCAAAGCAAGCGAGGCGCGCTCTTCCTTAATCTTTTCTAAACTTTTCAATGGTTTAATAATAACCTCATCAAAAACTTGAGGAGGCCGCTCTACATATGCTTCAATGATACACTGACAATTAGAATCAGCCTTTACTAAAAAAGTGAATTTAGGATAACCCTTTACTGATAAAACGATTGAATCATTAGCACTGGCATAGCTGAAAAAAGTTCCGTTAGGCTGACCAAAAACACCCTTGCCTATCGTTTTGTTGACGACCATCAAATTATAAAATGATTGCGGCCTTAATGAGTCAACAACTCTACCTTTAATAAAAACCTTATCGCAGGAATCTTGAGCAGAGAATTGAGCACAGAGTAAAAGAAATAAAAATAGAATACGCATATACCCATCAAATAAATTACCAGCCAAAACGGCTTCCAAACTCTAAAAACAGATAAACAGGTGCCAGAAGACTAAACATCCAAAGGAGAATAACGATAAGTTTAAAAAAGACACTGGTATCCTGAATCAAAGGGGTTTCTAAAACTGTATTAACGTGCTCTGCAATCATAACATCCGCATTGGCATTAGCTAACTCTTTATACCTTTTCAATGCAGCATTCTGTTCTATTACAACAGAACGAATTCTTGCGTACTCAATATCCGTGAGTTCTTCATATGAGAGTTGATATTTTATATTTCGTTCACTAAGCGCTTTTCGTACGAGATATCTCTTTTGTATTGACCGTACTCTGAATGACATTAGAAAACCAAAAATCATTAACGGATAAGAACCACTATAAAAACCTGCGCCAATAAGAACAAGAGAAGATATTAAAGAAAAAATCATCAAAAACAAATCATGATCGTATTTTACGAGTAATCGAAAAAGTTGACCCCCATCTAATGGGTCTAAAGGCAAAAGATTAATCATATTTAACAATATAAAAACGGCACTTAGTTCAAGCATCCAACTCATTTGATATTGAAATGCAATAACTGCGCCAACAACACCAAAGAGCACACCTGGAATGGGACCACCCATAACAACTAGAAAGCTTTCCTTCTGTGAATATACTTTTTTAGCGCCCTGAACGAATGCGCCCATTAAAGGAACGAACATCATACGCACATTTTTATAATTGAACAATTTCATGAATAAAAAATGTCCCAACTCATGAATGAACAAAACCACAATTAGAAAAATTAAAAACTGAATATTGTCTGAAAACAGAATTAGAAAAGACAAAATAAAAATCACTAATGAAAATGCAGTAATTGACCAATTGTTTTTGGACTCTTTTTCTTTCAATTCCGGCTTAGATGGATATAAATTTGAGGAATCTTCCATTACAGAACTGGCATTCCACCTCTCATATTTTTCATCTGACTCATCATTCCTGACATCGCCCTCGGATTACTCATCATCTTCATCATTTTTCTCATTTCATCGAATTGCTTAATGAGCTTATTCACTTCTTGGACTGTTGTACCACTTCCTCGTGCAATCCTTGAACGCCTAGAACTATTTAGAAGGCTAGGATTAGAACGCTCTTTAGGCGTCATTGAATGAATCATTGCTTCGATCCCTTTAAAAGCATCTTCAGGAATGTCAGTATCTTTCATGGCTTTACCCATTCCAGGTATCATACCCATTAAATCCTTGACATTACCCATTTTCTTTATTTGCTGAAGTTGAGATAAGAAATCATTAAAGTCAAATTGATTTTTTAAAATTTTCTTTTGAAGCAATTTTGCTTCTTTTTCATCAAATTGCTCTTGTGCCTTCTCAACTAAAGAAACAACATCTCCCATTCCGAGAATACGATCAGCCATCCTCGATGGATAAAAGACGTCCAATGCATCCATCTTTTCACCTACTCCAACAAATTTAATCGGTTTATTTACGATTTCTTTTATTGAAAGTGCAGCTCCACCGCGCGTATCACCATCTAGCTTCGTTAGCACAACACCATCGAAATTTATGCGCTCATTAAAAGTTTTTGCCGTATTTACCGCGTCCTGTCCAGTCATTGAATCAACGACAAATAGCGTCTCTGAAGGGTTTATTGAATTTTTCAGCAATTCAATTTCATTCATCATTACCTCATCAACAGCTAAACGACCTGCTGTATCAACAATAACAACATTGAATGCCTCTGATTTCGCTTTTTGAATGGCTGCTTTAGCGATTTGAACTGGATTTTTTTCTTCTTTATTAGAAAAAACCTCAATGTCAAGCTGATCCCCGAGAACGTGCAGTTGATCTATAGCCGCTGGGCGATAAACATCACAGGCAACTAAAAGCACTTTTTTGCTCTTTTTATTTTTGAGATAATTTCCGAGTTTACCTGTAAATGTTGTTTTACCTGATCCTTGAAGACCTGACATTAAGATAACAGACGGACTTCCCTTGATATCTATTGCAACTTCATTGCCACCCATTAAACGTATGAGCTCCTCGTGACATATTTTAATCATCAACTGTCCTGGTGAGACTGATGTTAGAACATCTCTTCCAAGTGCTTTTTCCTTTATACTGTTTGTAAAGTTTTTTGCTGTTTTGAAGTTGACATCAGCATCAAGAAGCGCTCTTCGAACCTCTTTTAAAGATTCCGCAACGTTAATTTCTGTGATTTGACCCTGTCCTTTGAGGACTTTAAAGGCTCTATCGAACTTATCTGTTAAATTCTCGAACATATACTAATATTGAATCACAAAGATAGGTATAAGAATCTAATTAAATAGGGAGATAGAACGTAAATAAGCGAAGCTTAAAAATCAATCACAAGATTATGCTTATCAATCATTTTCCGCATGTTAATCAATGCATATCGCATACGTCCCAAAGCAGTATTTATACTGATTTCTTTTCTCTCTGCGATCTCTTTAAAGGACATATCGTTGAATATGCGGAGTTTGATGATCTCTTTTTGAACTTCTGGTAAAAAATCTATGAGTTGAACCATTTGCTGTTCCAACTCATTCTGAGTAGTTTGCTCAATGTAATTTTTTTCACCAGAATCTATTTTATGAAAAATAGAATACGAAGGATCAAATGAGCTAGATTCAGATATCGTTCTCATTTTATTCTGTCTTCTGAAGTGATCAATGACAAGGTTGTGCGCGATACGCATTGCCCAAGGCAAGAATTTACCTTCTTCGTTGTAGTTACCCAAACGAATGGTATTTACAACTTTTACAAAGGTGTCCTGAAAGACATCATTGGACAGATCACTGTCTTTTAATTTAGATAAGATATAACGAAAAATGCGGTCTTTGTGACGCATAAGAAGCGTTTCAAATGCCTGTTCGTTACCATTAGTGTACAATACGATTAAATCACTATCGCCTATATTAGAGAGAACCATTACTTACGTTTTGCGTTGAAATACAACTATTAAAAGTAAATTTAGGCTATAGGCGTGCTTTTTTGATTAGGTCACTAATTTAGAACGAAAAAAGAACTCTACCAAATTATTAAGCGGAATTAGAGCTATTATGAAAAAACAAATGTTACGCTTTGGTTGGATCACATTATTATTGTTTCCAATTCCCGGTTATTTAATCGTTTATTTCACAAAAAACTCCTCATTTTTGGAGTTTATTGATGTTCAATCCTACTCAATAATAAACCTTGTATTGGGTTTAGAGTTAGGCGTTGTTTATGGATTCATCTCGTATCTTTTTATAAAAGCTCCTTTTTTTGAAAAACTCCCGAACAGAATTGATCATCTGGTTCAACAAATGGAGCTCAAAGTAAGCCATGGGATATTTCTTTCTCTTTGCGCAGGTATTGGGGAGGAGCTGCTGTTTCGAGGTGGGATTCAGCCAGTACTTGGACCATTCGTAACCTCGATTTTATTTGTTGGGCTTCACGGCTACTTAAACCCTTTGAATCTAAGATTCTCTGTCTATGGCCTTATTGTTTTACCTTTTATATTTCTCATCTCCTATGGATTAGAACCCTTTGGCCTTTTGTTTTGCATAGGCGCTCATTTTTCATACGATGCAATTTTATTCACTTTCATGATAAAAGAGAATTGATGTGCTTACATTTGTACTTAAAATAAATACGTGAATTTCATCTATTTAAATATAGTTCGACTTTCTTGGTTTTTTGGAGCACTCGTTCTATTTACGGAAGATAAACTAGAGTTTCAAAAAATGATTAATCGAAATGGAACTACACTATTAGATTCAATAAGTAAGATTCTTACCCATGCCGGAGATGGCGTGTTTGCAATTATAACACTTATTACATTTCTATTTATCCGAATAAAAACTGCCGTGTTATTGGTGATCTCATTTCTCATGAGTGCGGGAATAGTTCAATTGCTTAAGAGAGTCGTTTTTAGTAATATGAAACGCCCTTTTCATTTACTCAGTAATGATCCCGACTTCCGAATCATACACGACTTTAATTATCATACAGCAAATTCTTTTCCTTCAGGGCATTCAGCCAGTATTTTCGCAATTTGCACCGTCATCGCTTATACATATCGAAATAAAATAACTTGGCAAATTATTCTCGCCGCATTTGCGATTTTAATTGGATTCACACGCGTCTATCTATGTCAGCATTATCTTCAGGATGTAATTGCGGGTTCATTGATTGGAACCATAGTAGGATATTACACGTGTGTGCTTCTCCAAAACAAAATCAATAACCTTGATAAACCGCTGCACATTCGCTAATGCAGAACGCAAAAATCTACATATACGTTTCCCTCATTACAATGACACTTTTCCTTCCTTTTCTGGGAATGGTAGATTTGTTTGATTGGGATGAAGTGAATTTTGCAGAATGCGCAAGAGAAATGCTTGTTCGAGGAGATTACAGTCAAGTGCTGATCGATTATATTCCCTTTTGGGAGAAGCCCCCTCTTTTTATTTGGATGCAAGCCTGCTCAATGAAAACATTTGGTGTCTCTAATTTTGCGGCCCGATTCCCGAATGTTGTTGCTGCTTTTTTCACTTTTTCATTTTTAATTTACGCAGGAAGTAAAATTAAGGAACGAAATTTCGGTTTACTTTGGGCCTTGGTTTATTGCGGTTCTTTTCTTCCAAATATTTATTTTCATTCTGGTATTATTGACCCATGGTTTAATCTTTTTATTTTTTCGGGGATTTATTTTGGCTATCAAGCCTTTACTACAAATACAATATTAAACTACGCCTTGTCTGGATGCCTCATAGGCCTCTCAATACTAACGAAAGGTCCTGTTGGCCTACTCTTGTTTTTTACTCCTGCATTCCTTTTCATTTTATTTAATAGAAAAATATTTTCATTAAATATTAGAGGTTTGTTTGCCTTTGTATTTAGCCTAATAAGCGCGGGAGGATTTTGGTTCTTACTGTTAGTTTTCCAAGGAAAAGAAATTGTAATCTATGACTTTCTTGCTTATCAAGTCCGTTTATTTCAAAATGAAGACGCTGGTCATGGAGGACCATTTTATTATCACTTCGTCGTTCTTGTTATAGGCTGTTTCCCAGCAAGTTTCTTTGCACTGCGAAAATTATCTTTTAAAAACAAAGAAAGTTTTCAATTCTTAATGTTATTAACATTGGTATTCACAATTGCATTATTTTCAATTGTCCAAACGAAAATAATTCATTACTCTTCGTTATGCTATTTTCCAATAACTTATCTCGCAACCGGTTACCTCCTGCCTAAAATAAAGGAGGGGGAACAAAGCCTTAAATTAAGTGCACGAATCTTACTTATAAGCCTCGGTATTTATGGTCTCACCCTATTTTGTTTTGCGTGGACCTTAAACCACCCCTTGTCGCTATTGAGTATTACAGGTATTGATAAATTCACAATAGACACCATAAAACAAGGACTCCCCCCTAGTCTATTATTTTATTTACCATCCATACTTGTATTAGCTGCGTTAACCAAACTGATTTATTTTTACAAAAAGAATCAGAATCGCATTATAGTAATCGTTGCATTCTTCACAATTGCCATTAGCATAATCAGTGCTTCATTTATGATAAAAAGAGTCGGGCTGTATTCTCAAGGCGGACACGTCGCATTGTGCAAAGATTTTAAGGATCAGAATGTCATCATTCATCCCATTGGTTTCAAATCCTTTGTTCCACTTTATTTCGGTAGACAAAATACATCCTTTGTAAAAGACGATGGAACCCTTCTAGAGGAATTCTTCCTTGCAAATCAAAACGACTTAAGACTTCCCGTTTACTTTACATCGAAGGCATACAAAAAAGCAGAAATATTAAAACTCTACCCCAAAATTGAATTGATTAAAGAGCTTGGAGGATTTGCCTTATATAAAAGAAAAAATAATAGAATTGAAGCCTTGAATCATCAAGACAAAAAAATAGATTGACTAAATTTGTAAAAAACATTACAATGCCTAAAATTTCTCAAAAAGCTACAATAATGCCAGAGTCTCCAATACGCAAATTGGTGCCTTACGCAGAGGCAGCTAAAAGTAAAGGAAGAACTGTTTATCATTTAAATATTGGACAGCCCGATATCGCATCTCCAACAGCAGCATTACAAGCTATTAAAAACATTGATCTAAAGGTTATTGAATACAGTCATTCTGCAGGTTTCGAAAGTTACCGCAACAAGCTTGCTGCGTACTATCAAAAAAATAATATTAAAGTAACTGGAGAAGATATCCTCATAACAACAGGAGGCTCAGAGGCACTTCTTTTTGGACTTATGACAGCTTGCGACCCAAATGATGAGGTGATTATTCCTGAACCATTTTATGCGAATTATAACGGGTTTGCAACCAGTGCCGGATTGAACGTTGTACCCGTTTCATCCTCTATTGATGAAGGGTTTGCATTACCTCCAATTACCGAAATTGAACAAAGGATCACCTCGAAGACAAAAGCAATTGTAATCTGCAATCCTGGCAACCCTACTGGATATGTATATTCAGAGGAGGAGCTCATGAAACTTAGAGACATTGTGAAAAAACACGATTTATTTCTATTTGCAGATGAAGTTTACCGGGAATTCTGTTACGATGGCACTAAACCCACATCAGTAATGGAACTAGAAGGAATTGAACAAAATGTGTTAATGATTGATTCAGTATCCAAAAGGTATTCTATGTGCGGCGCGAGAATTGGTGCACTTGTCTCAAAAAACAAGGCCGTTATGGCAGCTGCCCTTAAATTTGGGCAAGCGCGACTATCTCCCCCAACTGTCGATCAAATTGCAGCTGAAGCCGCATTGGATACACCTCAATCTTATTTTGATGATGTTCAAGCAGAGTATTTAGAACGAAGAAATATTATGGTTGATGGTTTGAATAGTATACCAGGAGTGTTTTGTCCAATGCCAAAAGGCGCATTTTATTGTGTGGCAAAATTCCCTGTAGATAATGCCGAAAAGTTTTGTCAATGGCTCCTTGAAGATTTTGAATTTGAAGGCCAAACTGTAATGATGGCTCCAGCAAATGGATTTTATTCTAGCAAAGGACTTGGATTACGAGAGGCGCGTATAGCATATGTATTGAAAAAGGACAGCTTATTGAACGCGGTTCAAGTTTTAAAAGAGGCCTTATTGGTATATCCTGGAACTATATGATGAAAAGAAAATCGTGCTTTACTTCAATGATATTTTAAATGGAACAAATCGAAGCATATATCTCTGCTTTACCGAGCAATCGTAAGTCAGCATTCCTAGAACTAATGGATGTTATTCAAACAAATATCCCTCAAGGGTTTGAACTAAGTTATACATACGGAATGATTGGGTTTGTCGTCCCCCTATCCTTATACCCTAATGGGTATCACGTAAAAAAAGATACACCATTACCCTTCATTAATATTGCGAATCAAAAAAACTTCATTGCACTTTACCATATGGGATTATATGCGAACCCACTACTTATGGATTGGTTTGTTCAAGAATACCCGAAGCATAACAAACGAAAGCTTGACATGGGCAAATCATGTATTCGATTTAAAAAACCAGAAGAAATTCCTTTTAAGCTTATAACTGAGCTTGTGCGTAAAATGAATTGCAAGGACTGGATTTCCTGCTATGAATCACAAATTAATCCGTGATAATGAATAGCCCTTCTCCATTGAATTTAATACCTTTAAATCAATGAATTTTGTTATTGTTGATGTTGAGACTACTGGGGGAAGTCCAAAAAACTCGAAGATCACAGAGATTGCCATGTACAAATACAATGGAACTGAAATCATCGATGAATTTAGCGCCCTTGTAGATCCTGAAATGCTTATCCCTGAATTCATAGTTAGGTTAACGGGTATTACAAATAAACATGTAGAAGGCGCTCCAAAGTTTTTTGAAATCGCTAAAAAAGTGATTGAGTTCTTTGAGGGTTGTATTTTCGTGGCTCACAATGTTTCTTTTGATTACGGGATGATTCGTGCCGAATTCAAACATCTAGGTTACGATTTCAGAAAGCCACATCTATGTACTGTGGAAGCCTCTAGAAAAATAATACCCAATCATGCGTCATACAGCCTCGGGAAATTAAGTAGAGCGATTGGAATACAAATCAAAAACAGACACAGAGCTGGCGGTGATGCCTTGGCCACAACAAAACTATTCGAAATCCTCTATAAAAAAAATCAAAAGAAGCTTGAAACCTTTATAAAAGAAGAATTAAACCCAAAGAATATTCATCCGAACTTGGACATGGATACAATTGATGAACTCCCCTCAAAGGTTGGCGTCTATTTTTTCTATAATGAATTCAATCAGATCATATACATTGGCAAAAGTATTTCAGTCAAGAATAGAGTGATTCAGCATCTCAGGAATAAAAGTTCGAGTAAAGCCATTCGGATGTTAGACGAAATTGCACGCGTAGAACATACACTAACAGGATCGGAATTAATAGCGCTCCTCTTCGAATCGGAGCTTATTAAAAAACACCAACCCAAATTCAATAGAAAGCTGAGAAAAAGCAGATTTCCTTATGGCCTGTATGACACCTTAAATGAAGACGGATATTTAGAACTAAAAATAATATCAATTGCAAAATCCGAAAATGAACCCCTTCTGCATTTCACGAGCAGAAAAGAAGGGACAGATTTTTTAATGAATTTAATAGCAAAACATTCTTTGTGTCAAAAGCTTTGTGGACTTTATGATAGTAAGTCTAGTTGCTTTCAATACGAATTAAAAGCTTGTAAAGGCGCATGTGTTGGAGAGGAAAAAAATATAGAATACAACAATCGTATTCAAAAATTTATTGAAAGTTTAGTCTTCGACTTTTCCTCCTTTATAATTATTGAAAAAGGAAGGAATCGAAATGAAAAAAGTATTGTTTTAATGGAGAATGGCACCTTTAAAGGCTATGGCTATTTACCTTATCCTGTTTTTAAACAGGATAAAAGTTTGTGGCTCGAGCACATTCAAACCTTAAAAGAGGACAGAGACACCAAATCTATTATTAATGGATATCTTAGAAAGAAAAAAACATTTAAAAGAATTG